>DFWO01000193.1 GCA_002380945.1 Methylococcaceae bacterium UBA4132
GAGATGTTGAACAGGTTCTTAGGCAAAAGGACAGAATATCGCCATAGTCATTGACCGTAACGTATACAAAGAAGCCATAAAACCGCCCCATTGACGAGTTGTTACGTCCTGATTGACTTTGAGATAGAACCACTTAATCAGTATCACACCAGTGTGATGAAAAATCATCACAGTTAGCTTTTTTGAAAGAATTTCGGTCTCAATAACTTCTATTCTTTCAAATGGTTAAAAAGGCTACTTTTTTTATGTTGATTTCAGGTACTTATTTTTATTAGCGTATAAATCGCTAAAAATTCACTGCCACTTCACCAATAAACGTTCTTCTTGGCATAAGAGCAGACTGGTAATAATTTTCATCTAACAGGTTTTGTATCGCGAAGCTGGTTTTAACGCCTTTCAGTAGTTCGTAACCTATTTTGGTATCTAGCAAATAATACGCATCCCACGCACCTTGTACGCCAACCGCAACATCACGATTAGTCGCATCTGAGTAAGATTTATCCACATAACGCCCAATCACCGAACCGAATACACCTTTATATTGACCTTCTACACCGACATTCCACATTAGCTTAGGTGCGCGAGTTAATTCTTTACCCACTGTATTTGGATCACTTAAATTTTCGGTGATTTTGGTGTGGGTATAACTGACATTACCAAATAACCAAACACCATCAATCAGCGTTTGTTTAAGTGTCGCTTCAACACCACGAATTTTTGCTTTACCTGCGTTACTGGTTTGCTTTAAGTCGTTCGCTGTGCCTGTAATAATGTCTTTAACATAAAATAAATCCGTCAAATCGGTTTCATAATAAGTCGCTGTTAAATTCGTCCCTGTATCAAAATGTGTTTCCGCGCCGATTTCCCACGAAAACGCTTTTTCGGGTTTTAAATTGGGCGCGGCTTCGGTAGTAACACGGCTAAGAATGCCAAAACGGTTAGAATTAGCGACCGAATTGCTATAAAGATCAAACGTGGTGGGTGGACGAAACGCCAAACCTGCCGAACCTTTCAATACCAAATTATCCAAAGGTTTATAAACGACCGCACCTTTAGGGCTAAATTGGGTAAAACTGCGTTCTGGATATTGCTGATTGTAAGTCAATAATGGCGCGGCTTGTTGCACCTTGCCTGTCGAACTCCAGCTATCCACACGCCCACCTAGATAGACGCTAAGCTGATCAATTGGCATCCATTCATCTTGTAAATACACGCCGTAAGTATTACTTGTACCACTGGCATTATAAATAGTGGCGGTTTTACTGTTCCAATCGCGCCAATTGCTTAAGTTATAACGCACGCGGTGCATACTGTCTTGATTTGCATCAAAGCCGCCGACTAAATTGTGAGATGCTAACCAATTGGGCAGTGCGGCAAAATGTAAAGGTGCTGCCAATTCTAACTTGCCATTAATACGTTCATCTTGAGGCAAAGCGGATAATTCACCCGCGCCACCATTAAAATTAGTTTTCGGATCAGTGGTACTGAATAAGCCTGTATTGATAAAACGGTCTTGCAGACTAAAGTCGGCTTTTAGCGTGGCTTTATTGTCAAATTGATGATCAAAACGCAGAAAATAACGCTTGATTTCTTCATCGCTGGGCGTGGTGCTGAATTCCGTTTCGCGTAAGGTTAATTTATCAAAGGAGCGACCGTTTCTAATCGCCAAATTACCTGAACTAATTGGTAGTCTCTTACTATTTTGTAAATAAGAAACGTAGGGTTCATTCGCTGATACTTCAGAACGATAAATCGAAAAACCTGCCATGCCATGCGTTTTCGGGGAAAAATCATAATACAACTTGGCAAACGCATTGCCTTCTTCAAACGGACTAGCACTGAGTTGTCCTAATTGATAAGCTGGGGTATTAAAGGCATCGGTGGTAGGAATTGCCCCCGTTACTAAACTTGACGTTCCTAGTGTTCTGGCGGAGGAAAATGTTTTATTTAAAAAACTATTCGCATAACCGAAATTTTTATTGTAATTAACGCCGATAGACACGCCAAAACCATTATCGAAATGGTCGCGGTAAATACCTGAACCATTCCATTGATCGCCTGCCGTGTTATTACCCGCACCACCGCCGCCTACACGCATAGAAAATTCCCGTTTAGTGGGTGTTTTGCTCAAGACATTCACCACACCACTTAACGCATAGCTACCATACAGTGCAGAAAAAGCACCTGGCACATACTCAATACGCTCAACGTCATCCATCATAATGGCAGACAAATTTACCGCGCCACTTTGGGCATTATTTAACGGCTGACCATCCAACATAAACAACGCCCGATTGCTACCGCGTATGCCACGAATACTAATATCAGAACGCCCCGTACCAGCCGCTTGATCGCCAAACGCACTGCCAATAGCATACCAGCTAGGTGCTTCACGCATAGCATCACCTAAACGCAACACACGGCGGTCGGTAATATTTTCCTGAGTAATGACACGCACCGTTGCAGGTGCTTCGGCAACTGTTTTTTCAGTTTTACTAGCTGTTACCGTCATATCTTTTAAAACGGTCGTCGCGTGTGCCGTTGTCAGTGAACTAGCCGCCACAAGATAGGCTACGCATCGGAGTTTCATGAATATCATTCCTTATGAGTCAAAAATAGCGGGCAAGTCTATCATTGATGGCTTATGATGTCGATTCGCTATTTTATACTGGACGATGCGCCTATTGTCTGTAGGTTGGTTTATTTGATTAGGGTTTGCTAAAGGCGTAGAGACAACATAAGCAAAACCGAACTTGAAGGTTTTAAAATAATGGCAGAAGCCTTCCTCAACTTAACCGATACACAAATACAAACCTTGATAAATAACCAACATTTAACGGATATTAACAATGAGTAAAGTCCAAGAAACCCTCAGCGAAATGGCAAAAGACCTATATAGCGTCGGAGCGATTGATCAAACCACCTTAAGATGGTTTGATGTCAATTCATTACCACCAGTCAAATTGCAGCACTCAGACACTGGTAGGTTTAAGCCAAGGCGTTTTTGCCGCTGTGTGAATATATCGTATAGAGCAGTAAATTGTGGGAACAAGGCGAAGCCAAACCAACAGGAGCAACGCTTAAACTACTGTCTATCGTTGAAAAAAAGGACTTGATGTGATTGCTTAAGTCATTTGGGGAAATACGGCTATCGCCTATTGTTGCGCCTTACGGGTTAATGTTGGGTTGCCAAAAAACGGCAACCCTATCTACGCGACTGGTGGTTCGACAAGCTGACCACGGACGGTATCATTTATACTGTATTAGCTATCGCGGTGAATTCTATATCAACCTAACAAAGCTTCAATACCTAGCTGTTCTTGATGTTGTTCAGCCTTTTTCAATACTTTAACCACGTTGGGTAATTCCAAACGTTTACCGTTAAAAATGTCATCGACACAAACCACCTGTATTTTTGGATAATCTTTGTTGATTAAATCATTGTGATATACACCAAAGGCTTTGCTGGCTTTGACTAAGTTGGCGGCGGGATATAAACACAGAAATATACCACACGCCGCGCCGTCACGTTCGACTACGCCGTGCAGTTCGTTAATCATCGATGGTGTTAAGGTTTTGCTGGACTTGACACTGAACAAGGCTTTTTTGGTTTCGTCACGGTCGGGAATATAGGCAATACCATCAATGCCGCCATCACCGCCTTTTTTCTCGTTGATAATGGCGTGATTGTTGGAATAAGTCAGCACCAGCCATTTTTCAAATTCTTTGCGGGTTCTATCGTCTTTGTTATTGGCTAAGGCGATTGCGCTGTCCATGTCTTTGGGTACGCCGTTGATGTCTATGTTATCTAACGCGCCTTTGCTCTGCTCTGCTAAGCGTTTCAGAATCAGGGAAATGCTTTGATAGGTAATGTCGATGCCTATCCAGTTTCGTTTGAGTTTTTCGGCAACGGCAACAGTTGTGCCACAGCCACAGTAAGCATCTAAAATGGTATCGCCTTCGTTGGAACTGGCTTTGATGATTACTTCTAGCAATGCTTCGGGTTTTTGGGTGGGATACCCCATACGTTCTTTTGCACTGTTAGTTAATATAGGAATCTGCCACCAATCAAATGGAATACGCCCTAATGGATTCATTTTGACATAGCTTTTATCACCTACAACCTTAGGTGTCATTGATTTATGAGGAGATGAATAAGGCTCTCTAACATCATCTACATTAAATGAATATTTATCGCTCTTGGTGTAGAAAAAAATAACGTCATGTTTTTTTGAATAGTGCTTTTTACTTGCTCCGCCTGAACCATAACACCATGAAATTTCATTTTGAAAATCACCCCCTTTTGGACAAAAAATCGCATCCAAAACCAATTTCAAATAATGGCTAGCCGTTGGGTCACAATGAAAATAAAAACTACCCGTTGGTTTTAATACCCAATGAATTTCTGCAATGCGTAAGGTCATACTCACTAAATAAGCCAACAACGCGCCTTTTTTTAATACTTTTTCTAAGCCAGTAATTAAATCAATACTCTGCTCAGTAAATACGCCGTGATAATTACTTTGAATTTCACCCAAACCTTTAATTGCGTCATCGTCCCACGTCCAAGTATCAATAAACGCTTGTGCCTGCGCTTTATCTTCCGTGCCGACGTTGTTATAAATCTGGTTGTAGTTGCGCTTAGAATTAAACGGCGGGTCGATATAACATAAATCCACCGTTTCATCTTTGATATAACGCCTTAAAACGTCTAGGTTGTCACCGTAATAAATTTTGTTTTTCATGGATTAAGTCAGTTTTCCAGGTAGTAATTTTTATAAATGATTTAAGGAAATTTGCTAGTTAAAAAATAGAAATCCCTTAGTGCAATAAGATGTACCGACGATAGGAGGCGTATCATTCGTATCAGTTTGTTTCATTATTCCTATGTAGCGCATCTTATCGCGTTAAACAAACTTTCAGGCATAAAAAAAGCCAGACCTTAATTAATAAAGTCTGGCGGTCAATAATAAAACACGTTGTCGGTGTGTTTTAGCCTTTTGGAGGATTAGGGCTTTTGCTTGCTGTAATAAGCGGCGAGATTATCAATGTCTGCATCGCTTAATGAACCTGCGATAGCATTCATGATGTCGGATTTGCGGGTTTTATCGCGGTATTGTTTGAGTGCTGATTTCAAATACGCTTCATCACGCCCAGCGAGTGAAGGAAAAGGCGCGTCGGCTGAGGGCGTTTTTATGCCGTGACATTGTGAACACACCGCCGCCGCTTTGCTTTGACCTGCAAAAATAACCGCTGCATTGGCGTTGGTTATCAATCCTAGTAATAGACTGGCAACAATAAAGCGTTTCATTATTTTGCCCCTTTCATTTCATCGGGTGATAAGCCGCGTGTCATGTATTTAACGCGCCCATGTGCGAAAATACCTGCGGGGCTTTCCATCGGAATGGTAGTGATTTTTTCTAGGCTGTTGGAATCATAAACCACGACTTCATCGCCGCTGTAACCTGCGCTGACGTATAAAAATTTACCGTCTGTGCTGTATTCAGGGAAATAAGCGTGTCCGCCGACATCTAGGGTTTTAACCACTTCCAATGATTTTTTATCAATCAATTGAATGGTACGCGCACGACGGTCTTTGGAAATAATGTCAACTGCCACATAAGGCGCGTTAGCATGAGCGGCTGGGGATTCTGTGCCACCATCGACAGGCACTTGTTTAACCACTTCCATTTTGTCCAAGTCCCAAACACTGACTACAGTTTTATCGCAGTCACCAAAGTTAGTACCAAAACCGAGTGTGCGTCCATCGACTTCAACGGCTGAGCCTCCGCCAACGTGCGGCACACAACCTGCTTGCAGTTTTTTGATGATTTTGCGCTCTTTTAAGTCAATCGCGGCAACGATGTTATCATCATAGGCGGCAATCATGAGTTTTTGTCCGCCATGTGTTAAGAAGGCATCATGTAGGTGATGACCGACATCGGTTATGCGAGTGACAGGAAAATCATCTTTTAAATCGACTACCCAAACTTGCCCTGCATTTTCTAAGGCAATGGCAAAAATATCGGCAAACGGTGTGCCGATAATCATGCCAGAATCAGAGCTAACCTGTTTACCGTCTGGGTCTATGCCTTCAAGTTCAAAAGTTTTCAGCGGCTCTAAGGTATCAGCATTTAAAATAACTGCATTATGGGGAACAAATGAACCTGCCATGATGTATTTGCCATCACGCGATACGCCGATACCTGGTCCGTTCAAGCCCGTTTTTACACTGCGCACCGCCTGCATAGAATATAAATCAACTTTAAAAATTTCTGCGGTATCGGTTTTCACATAAGCCCAGCGCGGATTAGCAGGGTTATAGTCGATGATATGGGCGGCTGTGCCTGTTGGAATTTCACCAATGACTTTATGCGTTAGGCTGTTAATAAACACCGCTTTTGAACCTGCACCGCGTCCGTATTTGCCACGCGCCGCGACACCAATCACATTGTCCATGCTGTCGATGTCGTAAGTGGGTTTGGAGGGCAGGGTGCTTTCGTCTTTGACATAGACTTTAATGGATTTTTTAATGTCATCCATCGTCCATGCGGGGTTGGGTAATTTAGGCGTTTCTTTTAGATGTGTGACTAAGCCGCGAATCTCATCATCGGATAGTTTGCCAAAAAACGGCGGCATCAGGGTATCAAAACTACCTGTCATAATCAGACTGCGTAACGCAGTAGGACTTCGACCTTTTAGGGTTTCTGAGTTTAATGCGGGGGCGATATAACCGCCGTGATCTGAACCATGACAACCAGCACAGTTGTCTTCAAACAGTTTGTGCATTTTTTGTGCTTGAGCCTCAGATTCTGCTGCCTGTACGATACTAGCAGAAAGAACAGTGAGAATAGCAGTGCAGAGAAGTTTTTTAGTTGTTTTCATTGTGATTAACTCCAGATAGTGTTGATTCAATACTATCTGGTTTATTAGTAAACTTCAAGCCTCAATGTTGTAGAGTATTGAATAACTTGCAATGCAATGTCTTTATATAGCCGTTATGACGCTATTTCAAAAATCAAGCGTTCCCTGTATTCTATGGAATAATCAAAAAGTTGGAATTTATTGAACAATGACAAACGTCTCGCCCTCCCGTCCGCCATCTTGGAAATGCTATCTGAATCTGTGCAAATCAAACGTGGTGATAGAAATGATTTTTACCGCCGTGGTTGGTATGTTATTAGCTGTTCCTGCCTTGCCACCCGTCGATACTATGATTTATGCCAATATAGGTATCGCGCTTGCCGCCGCGTCTGCTGCTGCCATTAATCATTTCGTTGATAGAGATATTGATAAGAAACTTAATCCGCATCGTCCCATTCCAATGGGCTATCTAACACCTAAACAAGTTATTATTTTTGCGGCTGTGCTGGGTGTGATTGCAATGGTCGTGTTGATGGTAAAAGTCAACGCCTTAACCGCATGGCTGACGTTACTGTCGTTATTTGGTTATGCCGTGGTGTATACCAAATACCTGAAACGAATGACTCCGCAAAATATCGTCATCGGTGGCGCGTTTGGCGCAACACCACCTTTGCTGGGTTGGTGTGCTATTACAGGTGAAATTCATCCTTATGCCTTGCTGTTAGTTTTGATTATTTTCGTTTGGACACCGCCACATTTTTGGCCGCTTGCCATTGCCAGACAAGAGAAATACCAAAAAATCTACGAAGATTTTAGAATTCCGATGTTGCCTGTCACTAACGGCATTGATCACACCCTATTACAAATTTTGCTCTACAGCGTGTTATTGCTGATTGTCACGCTGTTGCCTTATTTAACAGGCATGAGTGGCTTGATTTATTTGGTAACAGTCATTCCTTTGGGGCTAATATTTATTTATTACGCTTTATTAATGATGCGTAAAAAAGATAAAGAAACCGCCATGGCGACCTTTTGGTTTTCCATTGTTTATATCACGCTACTGTTCGCGGCGTTGTTAATTGATCACTATTTTAGATTTACATTATGAGTAACTTTAGCCACCACGAACAAACACCTCGCCCTGAACATCCATTTGCTGAATTCATACGCATTCTTGGCAAAGGTAAAAAAGGCTCACGACCTTTAACACAAGAAGAAGCTCATCGCGCGATGTCCATGATTTTGGCAGATGAAGTATTGCCGATACAGCTCGGCGCGTTTTTAATGCTGATGCGTGTTAAAGAAGAAACACCCGAAGAATTAGCAGGCTTTGTACAAGCCGCGCGTGAATCCTTTTATCATGATGTATTACATACACCCGTTGATTTAGATTGGTCATCTTATGCAGGTAAACGCCGACATTTACCTTGGTTCTTATTGTCCGCGTTATTACTGGCAGAAAATGGTATCCGCGTCTTAATGCACGGTTCAGAAGGACATACCGCTGGCAGATTGTACACCGCAAACGTACTGCCCTATTTAGGCTTGCAGCCTGCCACCTCGCTGCAACAAGCCCAGCAACAACTCGAACAACGCAACTTCAGTTACCTATCACTGAAATACTTCTGCCCAAAATTGCATGACATTATCGAATTGCGCCCGCTATTAGGTTTGCGCTCCCCCGTTCACACCCTCGTACGGTTATTAAATCCGTTCAATGCTGATTACAGCATTCAAGGTATTTTTCATCCTAGCTATCGTCCTGTCCATCAACAAGCCTCGGCTCTATTACAACAAGCCCACAGCGCGGTACTAAAAGGCGAAGGCGGTGAAACTGAACGTAACCCCGACGTAGACTGTTTAGTACAAAGCGTCCACCACGATGAATTATCCGATGAAAACTGGACAGCTTTATTTACTCGTCGTCATGTCAAAGCTGAACAACTAGACCCTGAACAACTCGCGTTAGTCTGGCAAGGTAAAATACAAGATGACTTTGCCGAAGCGACTATCATCGGTACAGCCGCTATCGCTTTGAAGCTCTTAGGTAAAGTTGATAGTCAAGCACAAGCTGAGCAGCTCGCCCGTGATTATTGGTTAAATCGAAATACGACGGCGTTTGGTCGGGAGTGATATGGCTTTTATTGTGGTTGGCAAGCGGCTCACAAGCTGTAAAAAACGGTTTTATAGCTTGCATAAGCAAAATCTCTTGGTATAATGCGCCGCTTGAAGTTAATACTTCAGGCGCGTAGCTCAGTTGG
>DFWO01000116.1 GCA_002380945.1 Methylococcaceae bacterium UBA4132
TGAGCAAAGGTAAACAACCTTTATGTATTGACACCGATCCTGTTAATGCAACATTTCACGGTTTTAAGGCGTTAAATGTCAAACGTCTGCAAATCATGGATGGTGATGAAATCAATCCACGACACTTTGACTCACTGGTAGAATTGATAGCTCCTTCTACCGTTGATGTAATCATCGACAATGGAGCTAGTTCCTTCGTACCCTTATCACACTACCTAATCAGCAACCAGGTGCCCGCTCTATTACAAGAAATGGGCCATGAACTGGTAGTACATACCGTAATAACGGGTAGTCAGGCACTAACAGACACAGTGAATGGCTTTGCCCAACTCGCTACACAGTTTCCAACCGAGTCATCGTTTATCGTTTGGCTCAATCCGTATTGGGGAGCCATTGAGTATGAAGGGAAAAGCTTTGAACAAATGAAGGCGTACATTAATAACAAGAGTCGGGTAACGGCGATTATTAAAATGCCAACGCTCAAGGAAGAAACTTATGGTCGAGATTTAGCAGATATGTTGCAAGAACACTTAACTTTCGACGAAGCCTTGGCAAATTCAGCTTTAACAATTATGACGCGGCAACGCCTTAAGATTGTAAAAAGTGCCCTTTTCGCTCAACTCGATAACTCAGCGGTGCTTTAATGCCAGATAACGTGGATGAGCTTATTAAGGAGATTGCCGTAAAACACGGCATTGCCGTATCTCGCGATGACCCTATATTGATACTGCAAACTATCAATAACCGTCTAATGCAAGATAGTGAGAAGGCACAACAAGCTATGTTGGATCAGTATAAGGAAGAACTGGAAGCGCTTGCTCTGCGGTGGGGGGTAGATGCTAAAGACAAAGCCGAACGTATCTTGAACGCATCCTTGCTGGCTAGTAAGGATGCAATGGGGGGAATAATGCAGGAAAGCGCTAAAGCCACAGCCGCCGCTATGCGTTCTGAAATAGAATCAGCTCTGACCATTGTAGCTAATAATGTACGTGCTGCCCGCACAATTGGGATACTCAATGTAGTGGCTTCATGTATTACAATGCTTGCCTCGGCGGTCGCCTTGTGGGTGATACTCCGGTAAAAAAACAAAACAATTATAAAGTCAGTCGCCAGTTTCCAGTGAACGGCTGGCCAATCTTAAAGCAGTCATTCAGCGACCGCCATTGATCGTCAACTCACGGCCAATTTCTGACGTACAGGAAGCATAGGTATATGGCAGGTTTAAGTCGTAAAGCGGCCATTCAGAGGCCGACCATGATCCGCCCCTTGTCCCCAAAGCGGTCACTCAGGATGAAGTAGTTCCACCAAGAGAAACGACTCGCTTGGCATTAAACTGTTCCGATTTTCTGTCCCCGCCTCTGAATTGGGGCTCAACTCGCCGCCATAATTGTTCTTGAATGCGTTGTTTAAACCGATTATTGCATATAGATACAGAAGCTAATGAAGTTACATAGCATCCACCTGCATATGATGGCTCGCTCTTTGTACATTCGTTTTCATGTCGCTTTGTTAGCTTCGAAATCTATAACACCCAGGCTTTATAGGTTGCCTCTCTGATTTCGCTAATCACCAGGTTCGGAGGGAGGGACGGTGAAAGCCATTCCCTAACCCTATACAGTGGCTGCTATAGATAGATAGATAACTATTCATAGCGGCCTTCAAGAGACCGTCATTAATTTCTGGCTTACGTCCGATTAGACCTTGAAAACAGTCATTCAAAACGTAAAGAAAGGTTATGGAATGGGCATTGGAAAAAAAGAAAAGCCCAAACCATTTTTAAAATATGAGCTACCATACGCAAAGCCCTCTTGAACACAATTAAGCTTCGGAACTATCATTGAGCTTAATCCAAAATCAATCACAACAAAAAAAGTACAAAAAGCGTGGCCATCTTGTTTACATTGTGAACCCTGAGCGATGTCTGTAGGCTGATTGCAAAGAACTTCGACTCATCATCTAGTACGGGTTGAAGCGGTCAGATACTCACAAATAAACCAGACTGAAAATGTAGATGTTTTCAAGTCTTATGGTTTATTTTCGTGGGTTTCTACAGGTATTTACATTCATATCAATCTTTTCGAACTTATGCTTTTCGAAGACGTGTCTTTTTTAAGGTTTCTGTCTCTCGTTAAATGCTCAACAAATCAATTGATCGTCTGATAACATTTAATGAATTGACACAACTAAGGTCTAAATTAACAATGGGAAGCTATTCCTTTAAACCGAAAACACTGTAGAAAAAAAATATTAATGAAGGAAAAAAGGCAATTATAAACCCCAAAATTAGTGCGAATTGGTATCTGTATTTATACACAAATAGTAATGTTTGACGGATTGCTTCTGTTAGGCATTCGTACTGATTTATTTTTTCCAAAATCTGTTCCTCCTTTTATTAGGACTGTATCAAATTAGGGCCGTTAGCTACCACTATTTACAAGCTCACTTAGGTGATTTGATACGGTTAAAATGCCTGAAATACTTTTCCTGTTCGGTTTAGGCTTGGCTTACTTTATTAAAAATCAATAGCCAGACCAAATACCTTTGGTTCCAACTAGTATAAATGTAATGAATTGAACCAATAAAAAAAGTAGTCCAAGCGCCAACAAGATTTTTTTCACATCATTC
>DFWO01000018.1:0-13731 GCA_002380945.1 Methylococcaceae bacterium UBA4132
GCACGCATCCTGCGTGCCGATTCTAATAATTCGCGAATCAATTCAAATTGTTCTCGACTAAGGTCGCTTGGATATTTTTTTCTCATCCGCTTATTATCAGGCTTTTAGATGAGATTTTGAACACGTTCTAACCCAACTACAATTCTAAACTATTCCTTAACGCCACCAAAAATGCTGAATTTTCCTCAGGCTTACCAATCGTTACCCGCAAACAATCGCTTAACAATCCCGCTTGTGGACTTAAATTTTTAATCAATACGCCTTGTTGTTTGAGTGACAAGAAAATATCCGTCGCTTTATCTTTTGGGGTTTTAAATAGAATAAAATTTGCGGCACTTGGATATGCGGTAATACCATCCAACGCGTTAAGCTGGTTAAAAGCAAACGCACGATCAGCACAAATCGCTTGTGTCTGTGCATCGAATACCGCTTGCTGGTTTAAGGCGAATTCTGCGCTGGCTTGGGTCAAAATGTTGATGTTATACGGCAAACGGATTTTATTGAGTTGTTCAATAATGTTAGGTTGTCCTGCAATATAACCCAGCCGCAAACCCGCCAAACCCAATTTAGATACCGTGCGCATGACTAATAAATTCTCATACTGCCCTAAGCGATTCATAAAACTGGCATCGGCAAACGGTGCGTAGGCTTCATCAATCACCACCAAACCGTGCGCGGCGTTAATAATCTCCAAAATTGCCGCTTCACTAAATAAATTCCCCGTTGGATTATTCGGATACGCCAAAAAAATCACGCTAGGTTGATGCTCGGTAATCACTGCCAACATCGCAGGTAAATCCAAATCAAAATCATCGGCTAACGGCACACCGTGATAACGCAATCCTAAACAATCGGCTAACTGCTTGTACATCACAAAACTCGGCGTAGCACTTAACACACTGGCATTCGGCGGCAATGCCATCAACAATAATTGAATAATTTCATCCGAACCATTGCCTAGCAAGACATCAAACTCATCGGCTATGCCATTGACGCGTTTAATCGTGGCGTTCAATTGCCGCGCTTCGGGGTCTGGATAGCGGTTTAATTCGCAGTCTTTTAACGTGGCTAGCCATTGTTGTTTGATTTCTTCTGACCAGTTATAGGGGTTTTCCATTGCATCCAACTTGATTAAGCCTTTCGCATCGGCAACATGATACGCCGATAAGGCTCTAACTTCTGGGCGAAAAATTTGGGTGATTAAATTGTTTTTGGTCATGATAGGTTTTAATGTAGTTGGGTAGGGTGGGCAATGCCCACTCTACGAAGTTATTCATCGTGTCCACGCTGGAGCGGTGGGAACTATAAAGCCTAGATTATTTAATACGATACTCTGCAGACCGCGCATGAGCGGTTAAAAACTCACCCCGTGCTAACACAGAAGCGGTTTTACCCAACTCACTCGCGCCAGACTCTGAGCAGTTAATTAAACTGGTACGTTTTTGAAAATCGTACACGCCTAAAGGTGATGAAAACCGTGCGGTGCTGGAGGTTGGCAAGACGTGATTAGGACCTGCACAATAATCGCCTAAGGCTTCGGCGGTGTAACGCCCCATGAAAATCGCCCCTGCGTGGCGGATTTGTTCGCATAAATCGGCTGGATTTTCGACCGATAATTCTAAATGTTCAGGTGCAATGATATTGGCAACATCCGCCGCTTGGCTTAAGTTATCGACTTTAATCAACGCACCGCGTGTTGTTAAAGAGGCTTGAATAATTTCCGCGCGTTCCATTGTTGGCAATAACTTGTTAATACTCGCTTCAACCGCTGTCAAAAACTCAGCATCATCACTGATTAAAATCGCTTGCGCGTTTTCATCATGTTCCGCTTGCGAGAACAAATCCATCGCTATCCAATCGGGATTAGTTTTGCCATCGCACACGACCAAAATTTCCGAAGGTCCTGCAATCATGTCGATACCGACTTGTCCGAATACCAATTTTTTTGCCGTTGCCACATAGATATTCCCCGGCCCGACAATTTTCGCTACTGCTGGTATGCTTTGTGTACCGTAAGCTAATGCTGCTACTGCTTGCGCCCCGCCAATGGTAAACACTCTATCCACACCCGCTAAATACGCCGCTGCTAATACCAGCTCATTGCTATCACCGTTGGGCGTTGGCACGACCATAATCAGCTTGCCCACACCCGCAACTTTCGCAGGAATCGCATTCATCAACACCGAGGATGGATAAGCTGCTTTTCCACCTGGTACATACAAACCAACACGATCTAACGGCGTGATTTTCTGTCCCAACACCGTGCCGTCCACTTCGGTATATTGCCACGGTTGAATTTTTTGGTGTTCGGCATAAGCACGCACACGATCAGCGGCGGTTTGTAACGCCTGAGCTTGATTAGCGGGTAAGTTATGCCATGCGGCTTTTAATGTCTCTTTAGACATTTCCAACTCAGAAGCATCTTTCACCTGACGATTATCAAAGCGATTAGTGTATTCAATCACTGCCGCATCACCGCGTGTCCGCACATCGGCAATAATATCTAACACCCGCCGATGCACGTCTAAATCATCGGTTTCATTCCATGCCAATAGGTGTTGTAATTGTTGGTCAAAATCGGGAGAAGTGGCGTTGAGTTTTTGAATGCTTAAGTCGGACATAGGATTATACAAGTCGATAAAGGTTAAATTAAGAGTGTCAGGTATTTATCGCTTCGCCAGCGTCTGCTCAAACTGCGCTAATAATTCAGCAATCGCGGCGTTTTTCATTTTCATGGCGGCTTTGTTGACCACGAGGCGTGAGCTGATTTCCATGATTAAGTCGCGCGGTTCCATGTCGTTGGCTTTTAGGGTGTTGCCTGTGTCCACTAGGTCTACGATGCAATCGGCTAAGCCGACTAGCGGGGCAAGTTCCATAGAGCCGTACAGTTTGATGATTTCGGCTTGTATGCCTAGGCTGGCAAAATAGCGTTGGGCGATTTTGACAAATTTGGTGGCAACACGCACTCGTCCATTGATGGGCGGCGCGTCTTTGCGCGTGGCGGTCATTAAACGACAACGGGCGATACCTAAATCTAGCGGTTCATATAAACTTTCTGCACCGTGTTCAAGGAGTACATCTTTACCTGCGATACCTAAATCCGCCGCGCCGTATTCGACGAAGGTGGGGACATCGGTGGCGCGGATGATGACTAACTGCACATCAGGACGAGTAGTGTTTAAAATCAATTTGCGACAGGTTTTTGGGTCGTCAGTGGGGACGATACCTGCTTCTGCTAAGAGCGGCAGAGCTTCTTCGTAAATTCTGCCTTTGGACACTGCAATGGTAAGCATAGCGACTCCTAGCGTGGTACGCGCTGAATGGTCGCGCCCAGTTGTGAGAGTTTTTCTTCAATGTGGTCGTAGCCTCTATCGATGTGATAGATGCGATCCACGAGTGTGCTGCCTTCGGCAACGAGCGCGGCAATCACTAAACTGGCAGAGGCTCTTAAGTCGGTTGCCATCACAGGCGCGCCTGTTAATTTTTCCATGCCTGTACAGATAGCGGTATTAGATTCTAATTTGATATTTGCGCCCATGCGTTGCAGTTCTTGAACGTGCATGAATCGGTTTTCAAAGATAGTTTCGGTGATAATGCCTACGCCTTCGGCAACGCAGTTCATGGCGATAAATTGTGCCTGCATATCAGTGGGGAATGCGGGATACGGTGCAGTACGCAATGACACGGCTTTGGGTTTTTTGCCGTGCATATCCAGTTCTATCCAGTCATCACCTGTAGTAATTTTTGCACCTGCTTCAACCAGTTTTTCTAACACAGCATCGAGTATATCGGGGCGAGTGTTTTTCAGTTTGACTTTGCCACCTGTGATGGCTGCCGCGCATAGATAAGTACCTGTTTCAATACGGTCGGGCAGAATATCGTAATGTAAATCGGGTACACCTAATTTTTCTACGCCTTCAATGACTAATACATCAGTGCCGATACCTGTAATTTTCGCGCCCATTGCATTGAGGAAATGCGCTAAATCGGTGACTTCAGGTTCTTTAGCAGCGTTTTCGATGATGGTTATACCTGAAGCTAAAGTTGCCGCCATCAATAGGTTTTCTGTGCCTGTGACGGTAATTTGTTCTAACACTAAGCGACAGCCTTTGAGTCTATCGACTTTGGCATGAATAAAGCCACCTTCGACAGTGATGTCCGCACCCATTTTCATTAAGCCGTTTAAGTGTATATCGACAGGACGTGTGCCGATGGCGCAACCACCTGGAAGGGAAACGTGGGCTTCACCGAATCGCGCTAATAATGGTCCTAAAACTAGAATAGATGCTCGCATAGTGCGTACTAACTCATAAGGAGCTTCGTAGCTGGTGATGGAGTTGCTATCGACTTCGATATTCATTTTTTCATCGACCAACAACCGTACACCCATACGACCTAACAGTTCCATTGTGGTGGTGATGTCGTGTAAATGCGGAATGTTGCCTACACTGACAGGGGTTGTTGATAATAAGGTAGCAGCAAGAATAGGGAGTGCAGCGTTTTTCGCACCAGAAATACGCAGTTCTCCAGAGAGTTTCGCGCCGCCTGTAATAATTAATTTATCCATAGTGGGGAGTGTGTTTGGTGATGGGTGATAGGAAACAGCAAGTTCAGACAGCCGTTGCAAAGTAACTGGATGAATCAAAACCGCTGAGTTTGGCAAGATTGCGCAGTTGATCAGGAATATTTCTAAAATGTAATTGAATTCTATGTTGGCGTGTGTATTTTATCCATTCAATCATCAATGCAAGTCCCGCACTGTCAGTACAAACGACACGACTGAGATCAATGGTAATCAGTTTGCCAGTATTCAAAAAATCGAAGGATTTAACTGTTTTTTTATCAATACTGGCAAAGGTTAAGTCGCCATCGACAACAAACTGTCCCGCGCCTTGGTCGATAATCGTTAGTTTACTCACTCTTTTTTATCCCCTTGGGCTTTTTCTTCGGCAGATTTGAATAAGAACTGACCAATGACTTTTTCGAGAATAATCGCTGATTGGGTAATATCAATCTTGCTACCATTTTTCAAGACATCCTCTGAACCACCTGGTTCAAGATTCACATATTGTTCACCTAATAAACCTGCGGTAAAAATGCTGGCGGTGGTGTCTTCGGGGAGTGTGTTGTATTTGGTTTCAATCGCCATGCTGACGACTGATTGATAGGTTTTGGGGTCGAAACGAATATCCGTGACTTTACCGATTTTAACGCCTGCGGCAGATACCGCTGATTTAATTTTTAAGCCGCCAGAGCTTTCAAAACTCGCGGTGACCGTGTAAGTGTCTTTATCACCAAACGAGCTGAGATTACTGACTTGTAAGGCAAGAAAAAATAGCCCAGCAATACCTGCTGCGACAAAAAGACCCACCAGTGTATCTTGAGTGGCTGTGTGCTGCATGTTAATCGTCTCCAAACATGAGTGCGGTAAGAATAAAATCGAGTCCTAAAATACTAAATGCCGAATTGACTACGGTGCGAGTAGTAGCACGGCTTACACCTTCGGACGTTGGAATGGCATCATAGCCTTCAAACAAAGCAATCCATGAGGTGACAAAACCAAAAATGATGCTTTTAATTACACCATTAATAATGTCATCGTAAAAGTCGATTTGGTTCTGCATTTGTGACCAATACGCGCCGTCATCAACGCCTAATAAACCTGTGCCGACTAATTGTCCGCCAATAATACCAATCGCACTGAATAACGACGCTAATAAAGGCATAGAAATAAAGCCAGCCAGAAAACGTGGCGAAATAATGCGGCGGATTGGGTCTATTGCCATCATTTCCATGCCTGATAATTGTTCGGTGGCTTTCATTAAGCCTATCTCAGCGGTTAAAGCAGAGCCTGCGCGACCTGCAAATAATAATGCGGTTACCACAGGGCCTAGTTCTCGCACTAAGGAGGCGGCAACCATGATGCCCAAGCTTTCTTCTGCACCAAAATCAGACAGGATATAAAAACCTTGCAAGCCTAATACCATACCGACAAACAGCCCTGAAATAGTAATAATCAAAAATGACAGCACTCCGACCGAAAACAGTTGATTCATTAACAAGCGCGGTCTGGGTAATACGCTGAGAATGCCAGACAGGGTTTGCAACAGAAAATAAGTCGCTCGCCCCAGTTTAGTAAAGCTGGTGCGAGTGCTTGCGCCTAAGCGTTGAAAAAATTGCATCATAAGATAAATGTTTTATTTAAGTTGATTTTGTCTATGAAAAGCACGAAAGGCACGAAAAATGAACGGGCATCAACGGAGTTATAATGAACCAACATGAATAAAAATATTTTCGTGTTTTTGGTGCTTTTCGTGGACTGTATCCTTATCAATAGCGTTTTCCAGTCGATAACAAATCATCAACATACTCTTTAGCAGGATAATGAAAATGCACAGGTCCATCCGCCGCGCCTTTCATAAATTGCTGTACCCATTCAGAAGAGGACTGTTCAATTTGTGCAGGTGTACCGTGATCGACTACTTTGCCGTTAGAGATTACATAGATGTAATCGGCAATCTGTGCGGTTTCCTGCACATCATGCGAGACGATAATACTGGTTAAACCCAATGTTTCATTTAAGGCTTTAATCAGCAACACTAACACACCCATTGAGATAGGGTCTTGTCCTGTAAACGGCTCATCATACAAAATCATCATCGGGTCTAAGGCAATCGCTCTAGCCATTGCGACGCGGCGTGCCATACCGCCCGATAATTCATTAGGCATTAGCTGGTGCGCCCCTCGTAAACCAACCGCTTGTAATTTCATTAACACCAAAGAGCGAATCATGGACTCAGTCAAATGGGTATGTTCGCGCAAGGGAAATGCGACATTATCATAGACATTCATGTCAGTGAGTAACGCGCCACTTTGAAATAACATACCCATGCGTTTACGCAGTTCATACAATTCCTTGCGGCGTAAACGATGCACGTTTTGACCATCGACTGTTATCGTGCCTTGTTCTGGGTATAACTGCCCTCCGATTAATTTAAGCAGAGTGGTTTTACCTGTACCACTGGGTCCCATAATGGCGGTGATTTTACCGCGTTCAAAATCCAGCGAAATGTCATCAAATATTTTATTGTTGCCGCGAGAAAACGTTAAGTTGCGAACGGAGACTAAAGTGTTTTGAGAGGAATTGCTATTATCCATGCTGTGGTTGGCGTATCGGTTGCAAATCTGAGCTGACTATTCTCTATGACTACTCTCTTACAGTCAATCTATTGTCATAGACGTTGCTTAGGATGACTTGCGCTTTGCTAACACTTCTTTGGCGTGTTGATCCGCACCTGAAGGCAGTTTGTTGGTGCTGTTGTTAATCCATGTAGCAATATCTTTCCATGTAGTAGCGGCTTGCAAATCGCGTAATAACATGTGATAGCCTTGCGGATAAATCGCCACGGTTTTATTGGCACCATCAGTCGCAAGTAGTGTATTAAGAAAGGTGTAAGTAGGTTCTTTGGGAATAATATCGTCTTTTTCGCCGTACAGTATCAGTGTATTGTCATGCAGTGCGCGGGCATTATTAAACGCGGCATCCATTAAATCAGTTAGCCCATAGATAGTTTCAACACGCGTGCCTTTAATAACCCAAGGATCACGACCTAAAGCGCGGAGCATTTTGATATTATCCGATGGCATAACCTGCACACTCTCACCTGTTAGCGTCAGCCACGGTAGACTGTGGGCAACTGTCCACAACAAGCTAGTTTGATACCACGGCATGGTTTCTCTTGCCCACAATGCAGGGGCGGACAGAATAATGCCATTCACAGGAGGCATGGTGGCTTGTGTCATCGCGGCAATAATCACCGCGCCACCCATACTTTCACCGAGCAGATAGACAGGTAGTTTAGGATAGCGTTTTTTTAACAGCCGCACTAACACCTGCAAATCGTCACTATAAGTCTCACTGCCTGCCCATAAACCACGCTTAGGTGCAGCACCAAAGCCACGTTGATCGTAAGCAAAACACGCAATACCTAAGCTACTTAAATACTCGGCTGGCGTAGCAAAAAAATGACTGTAATCATTAAAACCATGCAGCGCGATAAGTACGGCTTGCGGTTCAGCTTTCGGTAACCAGCGGCGTAGCGGTAATGTTGCACCATCTTCGGTGATAAAAGCCGTCTCGCTAAGTCTGGCAGGATGGGTTTTCTCACCTAAAGGATGAATTTCGGGCATACAGCCGCTGAGGGCAATAAGCAGTAGTAGAGAGATAAACGAGGATTTCATGTTACCAATTATAAAGCTCGTCGTATTTTCATGCCAATAGCCTAAGCTGATTTACACAATTTGCCCAAAACCTATGCGTCAAATTGCTTGTGTGACTGCTTAATCAGTAAAATAACACCCTGTCGTTTTGCATATAACCACACCGCGTCTTTTTGTAGCATCGCTTATCGACATCAAGCAAGCTATGGAACGGTATTAATACGCCGTACTATTAGCTCACGCATACCATGATAAATCGCACACCCTGACGATACATGAGGAAAAACCACCATGTTAAAAAGATTTTTACAAATATTATTGACCTTGCTTTATCGAGTAGAGGTGACGGGCTTAGAACATTATGAACAAGCAGGGAAAAGAGTATTAATTGTCGCTAATCACACCTCGTTTCTTGATCCATTGTTGCTAGGCGTGTTTTTGCCCGATGACATCACGTTTGCCATTAATACGCACATTTCTGAACGTTGGTGGATTAAGCCGTTTCTAGGGCTATCGAAAGTATTTCCGATGAATCCAACGCATCCGTTATCGTTGAAGGATTTAATTCATCATCTGCAAAATGACACTAAAACCGTTATTTTCCCCGAAGGGCGTATTACGGTAACAGGTACGCTGATGAAAATTTATGATGGCACGGGCATGGTGGCAGATAAAGCTGACGCGGCGGTGTTGCCTGTTCGTATTGATGGTGGGCAGTACACGCATTTTTCCAGATTACAAAAAATCGTGCGTTTGCGGTTTTTTCCAAAAATCACCATTAAAATTTTGCCACCCACACGCTTGGTCGTTCCCGCTGAGTTAAAAGGCAAAAGCCGTCGTCACTACAGCGGGCGTATTCTCGCTAATTTGATGACAGAAATGATGTTAGCCACTAGCAATTATCGGCAAAGCATTTTTTCCAGTTTACTTGAATCTCGGCAAATACACGGTGGCAACCATATCGTCGCGGAAGATTTAGAGCGTAAACCGTTAAGCTATAACAATCTAATTACTCGCACCTTGGCAATCGGTAACGCACTAAAACAGATAACCGAGACAGGTGAAGCAGTGGGTGTTTTTCTGCCTAACTCGACTAAAACCTTGTGCGTTATTTTAGGCTTGCAACTGCATGGACGCATACCCGCCATGCTCAATTATTCAACAGGTTCAGCTGGGATGTTTTCTGCCTGTCAAACCGCAAAAGTTAAAATCGTTTTAACCTCACGCTATTTTATTGAGCTTGGGCATTTAACCAATGAAGCCGATCATTTAGCTCAGCAAGTTAAGCTGGTGTATCTGGAAGACTTAGCAGCACATATCAGCGCAACTGATAAATTCACCGCATGGTTACAAGCGAGAACCGCTGATTATTGGTATAAGCATTCACAGCATAACCCTGATAGCCCTGCCGTGATTTTATTCACCTCAGGGTCTGAGGGCGTACCTAAAGGCGTGGTGTTGTCCCATGCCAACGTGTTAGCCAATCTGAAACAATTAGAAGCGTGTATTAGTTTTAATGCCCAAGATGTGGTGCTTAACTTTTTACCGATGTTTCATTCGTTTGGTTTTACCGTCGGCACTATGTTGCCGATACTGCATGGCATGAAAGTATTCTTTTATCCAACGCCTTTGCACTACGCCATCATCCCTGAAATGGCTTATGAATTACACGCCACGATTATGTTCGGTACCAATACTTTTTTAGCTGCGTATGCCAAAAAAGCCCATGCCTACGACTTCTTCAATATGCGTTATGTAGTGGCTGGCGCGGAAAAATTACAAGAAACGACGCGCCAAGTGTGGGCGGATAAATTTGGTATTCGCATATTAGAAGGTTATGGTGCAACTGAAACCACACCGATTACTTCGGTGAATACGCCGATGTATTACAAAGCGGGAACAGTAGGTCGTTTTATGCCTGCAATGGAATACAAACTAGAGCCAATTGAAGGTATTGAAGATGCGGGACGTTTACACGTTAAAGGACCTAACATTATGTTAGGTTATTTCTTGGCGGATAATCCCGCTCAGTTAGTGCCACCTAAATCAATTTATGGGGAAGGCTGGTATGACACGGGCGATATAGTTCATGTCGATGAAGAAGGTTTTATCAGCATACGCGGACGTAGCAAACGCTTTGCTAAAGTCAGTGGCGAAATGGTGTCCTTAACAGCGGTTGAAACACTTGCCACTAACGCGTGGCCTGATGCTCATCATGCCGCGATTAGCTTGCCCGATGCAAAAAAAGGCGAACAAGTGATTTTAGTCACCACACAAAAACAGGCAACTGTGCAGCAATTAGCCACGAGTTCACAAGGTGTTGCAGCTATTTTGTTGCCTAAGAAAATCATCGTCGTGGATGCAATTCCCGTCATGGCAACAGGTAAAACTAATTATATTGCAGTGACTGAATTGGCAAAGTCAAAATAGCTTGAGCAGTTTAAAACATTGAGTGATTTTGCTTGGAGGTCTGGCTTTGCCAGACAGTCAAGCGGAGCTTCACCTCCAAATGTTGAGACGTTGCATTGCAACGTCTCTATCATCCTAATAAAGCACCAAAATAGCTCAGTAAAATACAAAATGGTGCATAAAACGCACTATAATAGTGCGGTAAAAATAAAGCTAGACTATAAAATCAACCGTTACACTTTTGGTCTATAAATTGCTTATAGTTAGAGTAAATCGTTTACTTTTAGCAATCACCGTCAAAAACCATGTACAAACGCATACTCGATCACCTCACCACGGCTATTCTTTTATTCGATGGTGACTTAATTCTGACTTATATCAACACAGCTGGGGAGATTATTCTAGCTGACAGTGCGCGGCATTTAGTTGGATATAATGCCCAGCAATTATTCAAAGTCTCCAATCCCTCTCTACTTGCCAATTTACAGCAATGTTTAACGATGGTAGAACCTTTGGTGGATCACTCAACCATACTTAACCGTATGGGGCAGAGCGTGACCATTAACCTCAGCGCAACTCCGTTATTACAAAGCGAACAAGTGCAGGAAATATTGGTTGAACTGCAACAGATAGACAATCATATCCGCATTTCTAAAGACGAGCAGTTATTAACTCAACAAAATACTGCCCGTCTATTAATCAGAGGCTTAGCGCACGAAATTAAAAATCCCTTAGGTGGCTTGCGGGGTGCAGCGCAATTATTGGATTTAGAATTAGATGCACCTGAACTGAAAGAATATACGCAGATTATCATTGCGGAATCTGACAGGTTACAAGGCTTGATGGATAAAATGCTCGGTCCTAATAAACTGCCTAACAAAAAAGCGTTAAATATTCATGAAGTGTTAGAACGCGTCAGGAGTGTCGTACAAGCTGAATCCATCGGTAATCTCGACATTCAGTGTGATTATGATCCCAGTATTCCCGATATTTACGCGGATAAAGACCAACTGATTCAAGCCTTATTAAATATCGCCAGAAACGCAGTGCAGGCGACTGAGGGTAAAGGGCATATCATTCTAAAAACGCGTATTCATCGCCATGTCACCATTGGTCGCAAACGCCATAAACTAGCGGTTAAGTGTGACATTATTGATGATGGTTTGGGTATAGACCCTGAAATGATGAAACAGATATTTTATCCTATGGTGACAGGGCGAGCAGATGGCACGGGTCTAGGCTTATCTATTGCTCAAGCACTTATCAATCAACATAACGGTTTGATTGAATGTAATAGTGAATCGGGGCATACCGTGTTCTCCATCTTTTTACCCTTAGGAACAGGCAATGAATAAATCAGAAACCGTTTGGATAGTTGATGATGATAAATCAATCCGTTGGGTCGTGGAAAAAGCCCTGCAAAAAGCCGATTTCATCACGCGCAGTTTTTCGGATGCTCAGGCGTTGCTCAATGCGTTGCAAAGCGATTTACCCGATGCGTTAATCACCGATATTCGTATGCCCAATATGGATGGGCTGACACTATTAGATAAACTGCAACACAATTACCCCGATTTACCCGTCATTATCATGACTGCACATTCTGATTTAGAAAGTGCAGTGTCAGCATTTCATGGCGGTGCGTTTGACTATTTACCCAAGCCGTTTGACATTAAAGAGGTGGTCGATTTAGCGCAACGCGCCTGTATTCATAGCCAACAACGTAAAGAAGCGAAGGTGAATGTCTTTACCGATGTCAGTGTGATGACCACACCAGAAATCATTGGTGAAGCTCCTGCTATGCAGGAAGTCTTTCGTGCCATCGGACGACTGGCACGCTCTCATATTACCGTACTGATTAATGGCGAATCAGGCACAGGCAAAGAATTAGTCGCTAAAGCCTTGCATCGCCACAGCCCACGCAGTGCAAAACCGTTTATCGCGTTGAACATGGCAGCGATTCCTAAAGATTTGATGGAATCTGAATTATTTGGTCATGAAAAAGGCGCGTTTACAGGTGCGGTACAACGCCGTGCAGGGCGTTTTGAACAAGCGAATGAAGGTACTTTATTTCTCGATGAAATAGGCGATATGCCTGCTGAGTTACAAACGCGCTTATTGCGCGTGTTAGCGGAAGGCGAGTTTTATCCTGTTGGTTCTTATTCATCCATCAAAGCCGATGTGCGTATTATTGCCGCCACTCATCAAAACCTTGAAACCCTAGTTGAACAAGGACGTTTTCGAGAAGATTTATTTCATCGACTGAATGTCATTCGCGTGCATATACCCCCGCTACGCGAGCGCAAACAAGATATACCGTTATTATTACGCCATTTTTTACATCTTGCGGCGGCTGAACTGAACGCCGAAGTTAAAGTATTAAAACCAGAAGCCGAAGCATTTTTAAGCACCTTAGATTGGGCAGGCAATGTGCGGCAATTAGAAAATACCTGTCGTTGGTTGACTGTTATGGCTTCAGGTCGAGAAATTCATTTGCACGACTTGCCACCTGAGTTCCTGCACAGCTCAGCCGAAAAACCCCCTATTGACAGTAATTGGGAAGCTTTGCTGAGAACGGTAATAGACCAACAACTGCTCAACAAACAACCCAACATAGCAGGACATACTATTGATAGTGTTGAAGGTATTTTAATTAAAGCCGCGTTGGATTATACCCAAGGAAAACGCCACGAAGCCGCTATTTTACTCGGTTATGGGCGAAACACCTTGACGCGAAAAATAAAAGAATTGCAGCTAGAAATCCCTTGATAGAGCTAATTATTCATGGCAGTCATCATATTTATAAACATCCTGACAAATCGGAAATCCTAACTGTTCTGGTCTATGCAAGCCAAGATTTAGAAAAACAGGGATATTAAGCTTGTACTTAAAGATACGGGCTTTAACTGAGCGTGATTTATAAGGACATCCTATTTTATCTAAATGACACGATGTTCATAGACCCTTTACCGTGTAGCAACCCCCCTCAAGTCTCTGTCGGCGACATCACCTACTTTCATGCCCAAGAAGGCTGGTTAGTGTAGCAGTGGTGACTAACTGGTATCGCGGCAAGTGGTCGGCTGCTCGATGGCAGCTCACCTG
>DFWO01000018.1:13932-14098 GCA_002380945.1 Methylococcaceae bacterium UBA4132
GGCTGCTCGATGGCAGCTCACCTGAGTGCTAAACTGATCAATAATCCACTGTTGATAGCACTCTGGAAACGTAAGCCCGCTAAAGGCTTACTCTGGCATACCAATCGAGGCAGTCAATACGCCTCGGCTGGTCCCGTTTGTACTTAAGAACCTGTTCAACATCTCC
>DFWO01000031.1 GCA_002380945.1 Methylococcaceae bacterium UBA4132
GCACGCATCCTGCGTGCCGATTCTAATAATTCGCGAATCAATTCAAATTGTTCTCGACTAAGGTCGCTTGGATATTTTTTTCTCATCCGCTTATTATCAGGCTTTTAGATGAGATTTTGAACACGTTCTAACGACCAGTTGAAGAATATCTTTAGCCTTGAACACAGCCGTCATCGTTCCCGAATCAACCTTCTGGTGAATGCTATTGCCTGTCTGGTCGCCTATTCTTACCAAGCTAATAAGCCTTCCTTGAATCTACGTCAGCAGGATTTGTTGTTTTTGCTCTCATAACTCTTATGTCGAACTCAAATTAGTGTATGCAATTCGCTTATTCTTGCCAACTTAAAGCTTGAATCTACGTCAAAGGGGTTGGTTGTCTTTAGTTTCGTGAGGCTTATGTCGAACGGAGGTTAACTAATACCGCAACCAGTGTACACATCATTAACTGACTGGTTCTAGCTCACGCATCAATATGACCTCTAAAAATAAGGCTCGTCCATTGCCGCTGTTTGCAACTAATCTGCGGCAGAGATTAATACAGCAAGCATAGTTTTTTCGCCCGCATTCGCTTTGACACGTTGTTTAACAGCTTCTATGTCTGCTTTAAAATATCGGCAAAGGTTGATTGATCAATGGATTAGTCTCGAGTACTGCGTCGGCATCAGTTGAAAGGAGCGCGAAGACGAAGGACGCTCGCTAATGAAAAACCCCCATTTTTTGGCATGATTCAACGTTCAGGCGAAGTGGTCATCGGAATGCTCGAGTATGCAACAAGCGACTATCGAGCCATTGATACTGACAACGATTGCATCAGGGAGTCAAATTTATACCGATGAATACGTTATCTTGAAAGCTGGGGCTATCCACATAAAACCGTCATTTATTTAAAGCGCGAATACGCAAGAGATAAGAACGGCGATGGCTTTTGCGAAGTTCATTCCAATACCATATTGAGGGCTTTTAGTCATTATTGCACTCTTGGTTGCATCCACATTGCGGCATATCTCAAACTAAACTATTTTTATATCTTAGTTTTTTTGAGTTTGTTCATAATGCCAGAAAACGCGGTAAAAAATTACTGTCTTTATTACTGGTCGTTTTAGTTAAAAAGACCTTAAAACCCATGTAAGCTGATTCTTAAACTTGTAAGATGGGTAGAACTCAGTGAAACCGATAGATGAAGTATGATGGGGTTCGTTATCACTCTACCCATTTTACAAGTTCTTAGCGATCTATCTTACGGGGTCGTCGCAAATTGAAATTAACCATTTGAGTGAAGCAATTAGTTATCGAAAGTTGGACAGAAAATAATATGTAGCGCGTATGGTGTGAAACGAAATATGGGAATGCAAACAAGCAAAAAATGTTAAGTTGAAAACCGATTTTCTTTGGTAGATAATCGAACGCGTCTTAAGCTTTTCTTTCTCTCCACCTTTATAAAGGGGGTAGTTATGCGTACAAGAACAATAGGCATCCTCGGACTGTTCTATTCTGTTTCAATACTGGCTGAGCCACTTGGACTGCCCTCTGTGCCGATTCCAGCCAATAATCCACAAACAGCAGAAAAAATCACTTTAGGCGATAAATTATTTCACGATACACGTTTTAGTAGCACGGGTACGGTGAGTTGTGCCACTTGTCATGAACGGAGCAAAGGCTTTACCGATAGCCCATTATCAGTTTCCGAGGGTATTAACAAACTCACGGGTACGCGCAATGCCCCCACAGTCATCAATGCCGCTTATAACCACAGTCAATTCTGGGATGGGCGTGAGCCAGACCTAGAAGGGCAAGCGGGGCAACCGTTTTTAAATCCCGTGGAAATGGGCTTGGCAGATTATGAACCAATTTTAAAAATCGTCCGCACCGACCCAGATTATACAAAACAGTTTAAAACGGTTTTCAATAAAGAGAATCAGCAAATCACCAGTAAAGAAGTCTTACAAGCCATTGCCTCGTTTGAGCGATCTATCATTTCAGGCGATTCACCGTTTGACCAATATTATTTTGCGGGTAAAAAAGACGCGATGAGCGAAAGTGCGCAACGTGGTTTGCAGGTGTTTGTCGGTCAAGGTCGTTGTGTGTCTTGCCATACTATTTCCCAAACTCACGCACTGTTTACCGACCATCGCTTTCATAATCTGAATGTCGGTTTTCAGCGTATCAGCAAAGATATAGAAGAATTAGCTAATACGTTTACCAAAGCCAAGGCAAAAGGTGCAAATGTTGATATTGCGGTACTCAGCAATAAAAACACCTCTGAATTAGGGCGTTTTGCCGTATCAGGACAAACGCGTGATTTAGGTGGTTTTAAAACCCCAACGCTACGCAATATCGAAGTTACCGCGCCGTATATGCACGATGGCAGTGTAAAAACGCTAGAAGACGTGGTGTCATTTTATAACTTAGGCGGTATTGATAAACAAGGCGACCCCGTTAATGATTTTCAAAGTGGCGGCATTCGACCTTTAAATTTAAGCAAAGAACAACAGGCGGATTTGGTTGAATTCTTAAAAGCCTTAACCAGTCCAGAGTACGCAAAAATCGCTGGAGGCACACCATGAATAACTCACGTCGTGATTTTTTAAAACAGTCTGGACTGTTGTTAGCCGCCAGTACCTTACCACTCAGTTTGGTGGAAATTGCCTTTGCCAAAGAAGAGGATAATTTTAGTTTTGCCTATATTTCTGACGCGCACATTCAGCAAATTAAAGGCACGCAATTTGTGCGTAACTGGGATAGGGGTTTGATGCGTGCCGTTGCCGAAGCCAATTTATTAGACCCTAAACCAGACTTTGTGATGTTTGGTGGTGATTTAGCGCAATTAGGCAAACCCGAAGAAATCGACCACGGTTTAGAAATTTTGTCTGCCTTAAACACTAAACCGCGTTTTGTACTGGGCGAGCATGATTTTTACTTGGATATGGGTGAATATTGGGCAAAAAAAGTCAGTGAACATCACTACAGCTTCGACCATAAAGGCGTGCATTTTGTCGTGTTAAACAGCATTCTGACTTACGATGATTGGAACAACAAATGGTCTAGCCCACAAGAACGTATGGCAATGATGGCAGGTCTTGATAACCCGTTAGGTTCACCGTTTATGGTCGGTGAAGCACAGCGTAACTGGTTAAAAGCGGATTTGGCTAAAGTCGATAAAAAAACGCCTGTGGTGGTTTTTTCTCATTCGCCGCTACAAAAAATTTATAAGGGCTGGAATTTTTGGACGGATGATGCTGAACAAGTGCAGGCTTTGTTAAAACCGTTTAATAAAGTCACCGTCATCTACGGTCACGTTCATCAAATTCAATATAATCAAATTGGTAATATCAGTTTTCATTCGGTAATGGCAACCGCATGGCCTTGGCCGTATCCATCAACCTATGCCAAAGCCGAACAGTTTTTACCTAAATTGACCGTAGAAATGAACCGTGCTGATCCCTTTTTTGAACGTGATGCAACAGGTTGGCAATTGATTGATATAGCAACGGGCAACACGGCGGTGCATTATCAGTTAGCCGAAAATAAACCGCGTACCGTCGCTTTTAATCCCAAAACCAAGCGTCCCGAAGATAGCGAATATCAACAACAACGCGCAGTAACGCAAAACCATTATTAGAGGTGATTTATGTTGACGTATAAAAAAACGCTAATCGTGTTAGCTCTGAGTTTGCCTGGCATCGTTAACGCCGATGAATTTACTAAAGCTGATTTGACGCAGTGGGAAAATGAATTTCAAACCGTCGTTAAGCAAGGTAGAGCGGCTTTTACCGATCCCAATTTAGGTTCAAATGGCGTGGTGTGTGCGCAATGTCATCCAAATGCCGCCAATACTCACCCCGAAACCTATCCGAAATTCCAAAAACAATTGGGTAAAGTGATTAGTTTATGGGAAATGGTCAACTGGTGTTTGCGTAATCCGTTGGAAGGAAAACCGTTAGCCGCCGATGATCCCAAAATGACAGCGTTGGTCGCCTACATTACTTCTGAACGTAAAGGCGTAAAACTAGATGCAGGCAAACATTAAGTTAGCCTGCGTTCGACATAAGAAGCCGATATTGCGGCAGGGATTGCCGCAATTAAGAACAGTGGATGGCATGAACCATCATATTGGCTCTATTATGGGTATGATAAGTTGTTACTGTTGATTTAATATCGTAACAATCGCGCAAATCATTAACTGGCTGGTTCTAGCCCCTGCATCAATATGACCTAATGAGCGTTCTTCTAAGAAAGAGGCACGTCCTTTAGTGGCTAACATATCGCGGGTGGATTCCATACCTGCGATAGCGACCTTAGGGACGGTTGCCAATACGTCAGCCAAACTAACATTATCTGCAACGGCTGTTTGTAAATAATCTGCGACTGGAATTAATACATCTAACATCGTTTTTTCGCCAGCATCGGCTTTGCCTCGTTGTTTAACTGCGTCTACACCTGCTTTAAAAATGGCGGCAAAGGTTTTTTGATTAATGGGCTGTTCACGCGCGGTTTTGCTCATACTGACAAATAATGTGCCGAATAATGAACCTGATGCGCCACCGATGGTTGACATTAAAGTCATGCCCATTTTTTGCCACGCTGCAACCCAATCCAGTTGGCTTAATTCTTCACGTTGTGCCATGAGGGCGTTAAGTCCGCGTTGTAAATTGATAACGTGATCGCCGTCACCGATGACTTGATCTAACGCAGTGACTTCTTCGGCATTGGTTGAGATAGCATTTGCGACGGTTTCGATTAGGTGCGGTAATAAGACAGGAGTCAAGGACATGGCTGCTTCCAATAAAGTGATGAATTATGCAGGTGGTTGTAATTTTTTCAACAGGGTTTTACCGATAAAGTCGGCAAACTCTTCGCTGTTTTCATAGCCTTTACGCTGGGCAAATGCTACTAATGCGCCAACCAGTTTTTTGGTTTCAGCAATGTCTTCATGCGAACGACCGCAACCTTCACAGTGTGTACCTTCGTAAGTACATAGACCTGAAATACAAGGGTTAAATTTCATGACACACTCCTAAAAATGAAAGTTAGACCTTTCAGTTTTTAAAAACCTGAAAGGTTTTTATTGATTGTTGTAAAAATGAACTGCCAACCAAACGGTCTGGCTGTCTGGCGTTGTCCATTCCACACGATGTTTAGTATGCGCTGGAATGAGGACATAATCACCTACTGTCATCGGTAGTTTTTGTAAATTTTGTTCATGAACCAAGATGGCTTGCCCTTCCAACACTATTACCCATTCATCCCATGCTTGATCGTACCATTGCTCAGGTGGTGTACTGTGACCTTTGGAGACGATGCGTTCAATATGCACATTATCGTTTTTAATAAGGCTAGTAAATAGCTCTTTGGGCAGTGAGTCTGGAATATCCGCAAAAATATTCATCACACGTTACAACGTAATGGTATCGCCGACTTGCGGAATATGGGCATTCCAGCCTCGGCGTTGAAAACAGGTTTGTAAAGATAAAGTCGCCGATTTTTCTCCGTGTATCAAATAAAGATGCGGCTGGGTTTTAAAATTACTCGCCCATTGTAATAATTGACTTTGATCAGCGTGCGCACTTAACGCGCCTAGGGTATGTACTTTAGCGGCAACCGCCACTTCTGCCCCTAAAATTTTCAAATATTTTTTCTTGCCTTCTACAATAGTTCGCCCTAACGTGCCTTCGGCTTGAAAGCCTGCGATGACGATATGGGCATTACGTCGCCATAAATTGTATTTAAGATGGTGGCGTATGCGTCCGCCATTACACATACCGCTACCTGCAATAATAATTACACCGCCGACGATACGATTAACTGCCATTGAGTCTTCAGCCGTTTCTGAATAAATCAAACCATGCAGCCACGCCTGCCAACCTTGCGGGGCAACTTTGGTAAATTCGGGATCATCAATATTGAATAACTCGGTGTTGTCGGCATAAATGTCACTGGCAGTAATTGCCATTGGACTATCCAAATAAATTTGCTGTTGTGGTAACTTGCCTTGACGTTGCAGTTTACCCAGCCAATAAATTAAATCTTGAGTACGCCCAACGGCAAACGCAGGAATAATAACGTTACCGCCACTTTTGGCAGCCTCTTGGAGTATGTCGCTGAGTTCATTTAAAGTACTATCTAAGGGTTTGTGGTCGCGGTCGCCGTAAGTGGATTCAAGTAATAATACATCGGCTTCGGGCAATATGGCGGGATCGCGTAACAAGGGCGAATTAGGATTACCTAAGTCACCTGAGAATACTAAAGTCTTAGTTTCATGATGGTCGGTAATCTGTAACCGCACGATGGATGAACCCAAAATATGCCCCGCTTCATGAAAAGACACGCTGATGTTTTTCAGTATATTGGTTTCTTTACCGTAAGGGATGGCTTGTCTAAGTTTCAACAAGGCTTCCACATCATCCAGTTCGTATAGTGGCTCTAATAGTTTTTTGCCAGCACGTTGCCGTTTTTTATTTTCCCATTCCATATCGCGTAATTGCAGGTGTACCGCATCTTTAAGCAGTAATTCTAACAAGGGGAAACTGGCTTCAGTTAAATACACCACACCTTTAAAACCGTCTTTCACTAACTTGGGCAAACGTCCGCAGTGATCCAAATGCGCATGAGACAACACAACGGCATCAATGGTGGCAGGATTAAAGGGGAAGTCGGCGGCATTCTGTTTTTCGGTTTCTTTTGAACCTTGGAATAAACCACAATCCAATAGCACGCGCTTATGCTTAGTTTCTAATAAATAACAAGAACCTGTCACTTGTCCTGTCGCGCCTAAAAAAGTGAGCGTTGTCATGATGTTACCTTCTTATTGTCAGAGTGGTTGCCATTGGCTAAGCCATGAGCTTTTAAAATAAGCTGCCATGCTTGTTCTGCCGTTTCTGCGTATTGAATCAGTTCTCTGTCACAGGCGGTGATTGCACCCTCCTCAACCAGCGCGTCGAAATTAATAATTCTATCCCAGTACAATTGACCAAACAGAATCACAGGAATGCGTTTAACTTTTTTGGTTTGAATCAATGTTAGGGCTTCAAATAATTCATCCATCGTACCGAATCCACCTGGAAATGCTATTAACGCAATCGCCCGCATTAAAAAGTGCATTTTACGAATCGCAAAATAGTGAAACTGAAAACACAGTTCAGGCGTGATGTACGGATTAGGTTTTTGTTCATGCGGCAAAACGATGTTTAGCCCCATACTTTTACCACATTTGTCCGCCGCACCTCGATTTGCTGCTTCCATAATGCCAGGTCCTCCGCCTGTCACGACTATCCAAGGGTATTTACGTTTTTTTGCTTCTGAGGTAATCAGAGCACCCAATTTACGCGCTTCATCATAGTAGTGACTTTTAGTTAATATACGCCGTGCAATGGTTAAATTGTGCGCTAAAGTGACATCATCAGGGCGTTCATTCCATGCTTGTTCAGCATCTGCTAAGGCTTGCTGTGCTTCAACATTGCCTTGAATACGCGCACTGCCAAAAATAACGATGGTGGATTTAATGCCCAAATCGGCTTGGGCTAACTCAGGTTTTAATAATTCTAACTGTAAACGGATAGGGCGTAACTCGTCACGCATAATAAAATCAAAGTCATCATAAGCCAGCCGATAGGAGGGTGATCGCGTCTGCACGGTATCACTATCAAGTAAAATATGGGCGGCATCCTCTTTAGCAGAGGGAAAAGGACTTTCGCAGGGGATATTAGTTTTTTTTGTCATCGGCGTTCCCTGTAAGTTAGTGTAAAATAATGCTTTTCAACTAAAAAAATATCGAAGTGCTTTTTTTGAGCAGTATCGATGACAGTCAGATGGATAATAAATAGGTCACTTGGCAAGCGACCGTGTTAAAAACTGATTATTTTATAAATAGGCGTATGTTGTATGCAGTCAAGTATATCGGCAGTTGAGGTGTTAATCTTCAACACGACAAAATTATTTTTTTCACCTAAACACCCTCTATCAAAAAGGTATAGTATGCGAGCGACAGCGCGTGAAAATCTAATTATCTCCACTTTATGCCTTATGCCTTGTGCTTTGGTGAGTCTACCTGCGCAGGCAAACACTGAAAATAGTGCTATCCCTGTCACCAGTACCGCAACACCTGCGGCTGTCACCAACACAGCACCGCCTGCCGCTACCATTAGTACACCAGCAGTAGCACCTGCAACCCCCACGATAACACCAGCCGCTGCACCTGTACCTGAGATAGCGGTAACTAGACCTGCGACTGAAATAGCTAATTTGATTGCCAGTAAGCAACATCTTTATCTGACACAATCCGACTTTTCCCGTCGTGTTCAAGACCTCGACGCACTTTATCAAGCGTCTGGTTATCAGCCGATATGGTTAGACAATGATAGCAAACCGACGCAAAATGCCGCTGAAGTCATTAAACTGTTAGAAGACGCGCCTAATAACGGTCTAAATGCGGCAGATTACGACACGCAATTATTACGGCAAAAGCTCAGTGACTTAAAGCCACCCTTAGATATGCAGAGCAAAGACATTGCACTATATGACACCGCAATTAGCGTGTCTTTACTGCGCTATGTACACAACCTACATTATGGTCGAATCAATCCACGCAATTTAAATCTTGATATTCAGCAAAGAACCGAAAAAACACTGGATTTACCTGCACTGATTAAAACCAGTTTAGCGGAAAACAAATTGGCACAACTACCCTCATTAGTAGAACCAACCTTACCTCAATACCAAAAACTGAAACAAGCATTAATAGCCTATCGCGCCCCTGAAAAAGTAAAGCCGCTTAAAATGGACATTAAATCCTCCATTCATCAAGGCGATCCTTTGCCGCAGAGTGCCGAACTGCAACAGTATTTATCGGCTTTTGGCGATTTACCAGCCGATAAAATAGATAATACCGCAACCACTTATACAGCCACTATGGTTGAGGGCGTTAAAAAATTCCAACAACGTCATGGTATAAAAGCAAATGGAATTATCAATAAATCCACTGCGGTTGCGTTCAACACGCCTTTAGCCCAGTTTGAACGCATCACGCAAATTGAATTAGCAATGGAAAGATTGCGTTGGCTACCCGAAATCAAAGACGGTCCCGCTATCATCGTCAACATTCCTGCGTTTCAACTTGCCGCATTTGATGACATCAACCAAGACAATCCGACCACCACCATGCGTGTCGTCGTCGGCAAAGCTGCAAAAAATCAAACGCCTGTATTAACCGCTGATATGCGTTTTGTTGATTTCCAACCTTACTGGAATGTACCCTTTAAGATTGCTAAAGATGAAATCTTACCCAAATTAATGGAAAATCCTGATTATTTATCGGGACAAAATATGGAAGTAGTTGCTCGCTCAGGTAAAAAACTGGGGGAGTATGGTGATTTTTCTGAGCAAATAAGACAAGGCTCATTGCGTATCAGGCAACGTCCAGGTAAAGGTAACGCATTAGGAAAAGTAAAATTTATTTTTCCTAACGATAGCGATGTTTATTTACATGACACCCCTTCAGTTTCGCTATTTAGCAGATCGCGTAGAGATTTGAGTCATGGCTGTGTGCGTGTTGCCCATCCGCAAGAATTGGCTGAATTTGTACTTAAAGAACAAGGTGGCTGGGATGTTGATGCGATAAAAAAAGCCATGCAAGGTAAAAACCAACGCGTGGTACTGAAAAACACCATTCCTGTGATGTTTCTTTATAGCACCGCGTTTTTTGATGAACATAACAACTTAACTTTTTATGCCGATATTTACCATCGTGATGCGGAATTACTAGACGCACTTAAAAAGCACGAAGATTTATCTGATAAAGTATTGTTTGCACCAAAGGAAGTACCGCCAACACATACCCCTGCTGTTGAGCCGATAGAAGCGGACGCAACACATACTGAATCCATTGTTGCTGTTAATACCAAGCAAGTTCTTCCAGCTACTCAGCCTATCACTCGCACAGAAGAAAAGTCTGTATCAATTCCAAAAACTGAGTCAACACTCTCTCCCTAACAGCCGTTCATGACAAAGACAGGGGCGCGATTTATCGCGTCGCTGGCTTGTTAAAACTAGGCACAACACTGTCATTAAGTTAAGGCTATTTTCTTTCGTCCTGAGCTGTGAGCTTGTCGAACAGTCGAAGAACGAACGGTTTAACTTTGCGGAATCAGATTTTTCCATTCACCCTTCGACTGTTCGACAAATCTCACAGCTCAGCACGAACGACTTAACTTAAGGGTAGTGAAGCGTTAAAAAGCCTATCTTTAGATGGCGTTTTGCTATCAGTGTGTTGAGGCGAATGAGCTAATCTGTTGATTTGCGCAATCTTGTTAAGCATAGCTTATTGAAGAGTAGAAACGAACAGGGGCAATTGAATTGCCCCTGTATCTTTAAAGTGTCACTTGTAGTGTGAGTGTTATCGCAGAGATAACTTACCAAGTTCTAAAGTCACCTGTATCCAGATGGACAAAATTACTACCTGGATAATAACCTACGCCACCGCGTGCCATGCTAAGTGCGGCATCTCTAATGTGTCTACTTTCAACGCCCGCAATGCGGATATCAATTGCTCTACCTTGCATATGTAAACTGTTTCTAGCAACACCGCGACTGTTTCTGCGTAAATGTGCATTAGTAAACGGAGAGCGATAGCCACAAATCACATGAATAGGTTTGTTAGTGCCAAGAGTTGCTTGTAAATCATGAAGTTGATCTAGTAATGCGGTATCAACTGGGTGAACTTCATCAGTTAGATGGTCACGATAAAGATGATTAATTTCATGCAGTGCATCTGGAAGATAACGACCTTTTTCAAAATAAGTCACATTCAGGCTATCACCTGTAGTGGTATTTTGTAAGGCGAGTGTTTTATGCGACACATTGTTGTTGCGTGCCAGACTGGGTAAAGAGAATCTATCCTGTATTCCACTACTAGGCAAATCAGTATCGAAGTCTTCGTGTGAAGCAAATTCAGGCATACTTCTGCGATGATCTGCTCCGTGTAGAGAATGGTGAATACGATGGCTATCTTGCAAAGCAAGCCTATCATGTACATCGTGATGTAAACGATGACCGCCACTGTGATCTTTGTGTAGTAAGCTGTGAATACGCGAATTGTTGCCTTTTAAGGCAAGTTCTTGGTGTGCCGAGAGGTGGTTATGTGCGGTTTTTAATGCGAGTCTTTCATGTAACGCATTTTTACCGTGTGTTTCGAGGTGTTGTTTTACCGCGTGTTTTACATCGGCTTTGTTGTTGCTGTGAATAACATGCTTTACCGCTGCTTCTGCGATACCAGAGCCACTCATAGCTAACAAAGAACCGTAAGCCATGCGCGTTAAGAATTTGCGCCTTGATGCGATCACATCAGTTTCATTCATAGTCAGGTTTTTTAATAGTTGCTCGTTCATTAAGTAAGTATTTTTTATACTGTTTAAATTATTCTGACAGATTAATCTTAATGTAATCTTAATTTTCTTAGGACTTTCGCAATTCCAGTATTTCGATGTACTTTAGGAGGCATGATAACGAAAAAATGTAGTAATCCAACGCGATGTTCGACTTTTAAATTTGGGTAGTCCAAGACACTGAGTGATTTGATATTATGAGAAATTTAGCCGAAGAAATAGATTGAAATGCAGTGTCCGTATTGTGAAGCGAAGGGAATTGTAAAGAACGGAGGAAATGGAGTAGGAGCAGCAAAATACCGATGTGA
>DFWO01000085.1:0-10713 GCA_002380945.1 Methylococcaceae bacterium UBA4132
CTTCGCCTGTCACACCGAATCGCAGCATAAAGTTACTTAATTTGTGTCCTGAAAAGTGTTGGCACATTAATGCTGTCATCGGTTTGCTGATCAATAAAGTTGAGTTTAGATTCGATTTATATATGGTTATAGTTCTCAAACAACCATCACAATTGACAAATATGCGCAAAAATTAGCCCAAAAACAAAACAAAAGGCTAAAATGCCATGCTATTAAACGAAGGTAGTATCAATCACTGCTGGCTGTTTAAATAATCTTTCCTTAGCGAGCCTATAACATGCAATTACAACATTCCCCATTATTCAGCTTTGAATTTTATCCGCCTAAAACTGAAGAAGGCGCGGTAAATTTACAAGCAGTACATAACAAACTGGCGGCACTTAATCCCGATTTTTTTTCAGTCACATTTGGTGCAGGTGGTTCGACCCGCGATAAAACGTTCGATACCGTGGTTGATATCCAATCAAAAGGCATCTCAGCAGCTCCGCATTTATCGTGTGTCGCTTCGACCAAAGAGAATATTCGCGCTATTTTGAAAGACTATCAACAACACGGTATTGCAAAAATTGTGGCTCTTAGAGGTGACTTGCCTTCTGGTATGATGTCAGTGGGTGAATTTCGCTATGCTAATGAATTGGTTGAGTTTATACGGCTAGAGACAGGTGATTATTTTGATATTCATGTTGCCGCCTATCCTGAAGTTCATCCGCAAGCGGCAAATAGTGTGGAAGATTTTAAAAACTTTAAACGTAAAGTAGCTGCGGGTGCGGATTCAGCTATTACGCAATATTTTTACAATGCCGAAGCGTATTTTTATTTTGTGGATATGTGCGAAAAAAATGGCATTACGATTCCTATCGTGCCAGGTATTATGCCCATTACCCAGTATGTACAACTGTTTCGGTTTTCAGAAATGTGTGGCGCGGACATTCCCCGTTGGATGCGTAAACGCTTAGAAGGTTTTGGGGATGATAAAGCAGCGGTACAAGCGTTCGGTTTGGATGTAGTGAGTCGTCTGTGTCAACGTTTACTAGACGGTGGCGCACCGAGTTTGCATTTTTATACCATGAATCAATCTGCACCTACCTTAGCGATTTTAGACAATTTACAACTAACGTCGTAATAGGAAAATTGACTCTAAAAAAGGCAAGAGTAACATTGGTCGCCCTTGCCTTTATACTGTAATAAAACGAATTTTATTTGTTTAACTGGTTGTTTACTTCATGCTCAAGCATTGCGTCATAATGACGACATAAAGTCGCATCAGTTGGGCGCGGTGACATATTAGCTGCCACTTGTGAATATAAGTTAGTCAAGTAATGTCTTCTTAACATTGAATCTTTGGGGACTTTTGACACTTTGTGTTGTGGCAATACCGCACTGCTTTGAGTCACCGTTTCAACCTGAACCGATGGCTCAATGATAGTTTGAGGTTTTTCAACGGTAACCGCAATTGGTTGAGACTCGGTAACAGGACGAATGAGTGTTTTTTTGTAATCTGCATAGTCAGCGATTAGTTGATCCATCGCCATTTTATTATTTAAACAACGTTCGATGTTAGCATTGATTTGGGTATCGTAATGACGCGATAAAGCTAACTCGGTAGGGCGTGATGGGTTAAGTGAATTCATCATTGCGCGTACATGAGTCAAATAATGCCGTTTCAACATCGAATCTTGTGGTAACAAACTCGTTTCTAATGAGATAGTTGGTTGTGGTGTGATAACTGGCTTATTTTCAACTGCAACAGCTTGAGTAACTGCTGGAGAGGCTTTTTCCTTAGCAGGCGCGGCTACTTTATCGGTGTGCTGAGGTGTTTGTTTTATTGGTTTTGCTGATTCAGGCGCGTTTTTGACGCTATGGGATTTTTTTTTGCGTGATCTTAAAAAAAAACAGATAGCAGCTAAGAAAATGGCAACGACAATAAATTCAATCATAATAATACTCCAGAGGGTAGCCGCCCATTGCTTAATGGGCAGTTTTTATGTGCAGGCGAGGCGGGCAAAAGCAATGAATTGCTGTTGCTAGGTTTAATAAAATCAATGAGGCATTAGTATTCATTGATAGATTGTGGTCAATAAACTAGGATAGAAATATTTATGAATCTGATACGCCGATGATTGACCAGTTCTCAATGTTAAGTGCATCTTCCTCGTTATCACCCTTATTGTAAGTAATCCGACACACATATTTTTTGGTGGAAGTGCCTGAATTATTAGTAATGTTCATTTCAGCATTAATGACATACTGATAATTGCCAATATCCCATGCTTTCAGCGGTTTTTCTGAAAAGCTAATAGATGTATCTGGTTCAGCTTTGGATTTAATGTAATTATTGCAGTGCATAAAAGCGATATTAGACAATGGCGTAGAGACAGGTAAATCACTGCCTTTATCTTTGCTATCAACCAAAAATAAATCTGATTTAATGATGTCGTAGATGATTGGCATCACGAACTTTTGTTGTGATAGTGAAAGCGTCAGTAAGCCAACGATAAGTATTGCTATACGGTACTTTTTTAGTAGAGCTATCAAGGATTTCATACAAATTATGGGGTGATTTAATTTAACATTTAGCCGTAATTCTAGCAGAAACCAATATGTTAAGCGTAGGTAAATTTATCAATAGCTTACAAGAGGCTATAACACTGTAGTCTGCTAAGTTCGATTATAAATTTTGGCATTTAAATCAAAACCTATCAGCATAATTAAGCAGTTAAACTCAAGCCATAGCATGACGACCATGATAGTACCAATACTGCCATAAACTTTGTTATAAGTGGCAAAATTATTAACATAATAATTAAATAATAGTGACGCTATGACAGATAAGATAGTTGCTAATACTGCGCCAGTGTTGATTAATTTATAATTGGCTGAATTAATTGGTCCAAAGTAATACAGTAACGAGATAGCGGTAAATAATAGCAAGAATGAAATAATCCACTTGCCCAGTGTCAACAATAATAGAACGATTCCATCACTTAATAATACGCCATGCGTGACGGCATAATTGATGGCAACTTCGCTAAATATAATGAGTAGTGAAGCGGTTAATACTAATATTGATAGTGCGACAAATAACAACAATGATACCAATCTTTGCTGGATAAAATTTCTGGTTTCGAGGGTATGAAGCGCGTGATTAAACGCGTCTATCAGGGCATTAATGCCATTAGTGGCAAAGTATAGAGTGACTAAAAAACCAAATGATAATAAGCCGTTATGTTGCGTTTTTACTAAATCATTAATAGTGATAACGGCGGCTTGGTAAGCATTTTCAGGTAATAGCGTGTGCATTTCCTTAAGTAATTGCTGATGCAAATTGTCGATCGGCAAGAAAGGTATTAAGGAAAAAAAGAAAATGATGGCAGGAAATAACGCCAGAAAAAAAGTGAATGCTACCGCAGATGCTCGCGTGCTAACCGCACTTTTTCGGGTTTCGACCCAAAAGAAGTAGCCAATGTCATACAGTGTGAGTCCAGAAAAACCGAGTGGTCGAATGGTTTTCGACCAATTGAGTAGTGGTTGCATAGTGGTACAAGACAAAGTGTTTGGCGAGTAAGGATTATTCATCATTGTAATATTGAAGGCTATCAATTTGACACGACACAAAATTATCCTGTGCAAAAAATTTTTGATTAAATGATAATGACAACTTAACAAAAATATAATCATAAAGATACGTCAGCGTATTCTGTACAATTAATCAACAACCTAACACGAGGTCATCTCATGAAAAAAACATTATTTCTTACTATTGCGATGCTAGTTTCAGGCAGTGCTTTTGCGGGAACAGAGCATTATGTATTACGCGATGGCAATCATGTTCAGCATTTAAAAGTCACTGAGACTAATAAAGAAATCAACGTCAGTGCAGATGTTGATTTTGAACCGAATGCCGATGAAAAAGGAAAACAAGCTTGTTCAGCCAGTCTTTCTGGCGAAGCTAAACGTATGGATAAAGATAAATTGATTGTCAAAAAACACTCTGAAAGCGAAGCGACTTATTGTGAATTGAAGATACATCTCACTGAAACTGGCGCGAAAATCGAACAATCAAAAGATTGTGATAATTTCGCCACTGGAATCTGTCATTTTTCCACTGATGGCAAAGAATTAGTTAAAGTTAAATAGCCTTCTATATAGGTCGGGTTAGCGACAGCGTAACCCGACAATTTTAGTTGTATATCTAAAAATTAGATACCCATATAACATTTAATCAAATACCCTTTGTACTGATACTGCTAAAATAGACACTTTTTAACGCGCTAACCACTAAGGATTATCCTGCATGAATGTTTATTATACCTTTTCTGGCTTTGCAGTTGGCTTATTAGTCGGTGTCACAGGGGTAGGCGGTGGCTCATTAATGACTCCGTTACTGGTTTTTTTATTCAACTTTAATCCAGCCGTAGCGGTAGGAACTGATTTATTGTTTGCTGCGATTACCAAGACTGGTGGGGTGTGGGTTCATCACGGTAAACATGGTTCAGTTGATTGGAAAATTGTCGGCTGGTTGGCATTGGGTAGTTTGCCGTTTGCGATTGCTACGTTATTTACTCTCAAGTATTTGAATTCTGTGGGTAAAGAAACTACAGGCGCGATTACCTACAGTTTAGGGATTGCCTTAATCCTCACCGCTTGTGCCTTGTTTGTGCGTAGTGCCTTATTACATAACGCGGAAAAATTGGGGAAAATTGATGATGAGCATAGTAATCTCGAAAATGCGGCTCGTTTTAAACATTTAGAAATTCCTGCAACCGTCCTTATTGGCGCGGTGCTTGGCGTATTAGTTACGCTATCTTCAGTGGGTGCGGGTGCATTAGGTACAGTGGCTTTGTTATTTTTGTATCCTAGAATGACCACACTGAAAATTGTTGGCACTGATTTGGCTCATGCTATTCCACTCACAGCGATAGCAGGTGTGGGGCATTGGACGCTGGGCAATGTGGATTTTGTGTTATTAGGCAGTTTGTTAATTGGTTCGTTACCAGGTATTTGGATTGGTAGCCACTTAAGCGCGAAAATCCCCGAAAAAGTGTTACGCCCCGTTTTAGCATCGGTTTTACTGCTAATTGGTCTTAAATTTGTCCTGCACTAAGCGTTATTGGCATTTTTAAGTGCTATGAGTGGCGCACAACAGCAGAGTTTTTTCCGTAATACACCTGACGGTCGAATTTTAACGCGGGGGGCATATTCGGCTTCCCCGTTATATTTTCTTAATCAGCCTATACCAACCGCATCAGGCAATAAATGGTTGGTTTCACATAGCCTTCGAGACATCGGTTTCTACGTCAATTATCGCCCTAGCCCCGAAGGTATTCGAGATTTTCTGTGTTACGGTTTTGTGCCTGCACCCCGCACTATTTTTCAAGGGGTATCGGCTGTTCCCCCTGAAATGACGTGTCATTTGCCTTATGCTAACGAGAAAATTGTTTGGAGTCTTCCTAAAAGCCCTGCTATACCGCCACTCCCACAGCCAGAACAAACATTTTGGCAACAACTTTCCGCACATACAATACTAGACCACGCCGCAATATTGCTATCAGGCGGGCTTGATAGTGCAATGGTGGCAGCGGCAGCTCACTCATCAGGAACAAAGATGACTGCCTACCATGCGCGATTTAGCGGTATGGATGTTGGCGAAGGTTCTGATACTCATGCGGCACGCATGACTGCACAACATTTAGGCATAGAACACAGAGAAATTGTCCTGAATTCATTGGATGCCTTGCGTTGGTTTGGCAAAACTATCAGCGCGTTGGATCAGCCATTAGGCGATCCTGTTTTGTTACCGTTTTACTTATTGTTTAAAGCCATTCATCAACATCAGCCTCAGTACACCGTATTAACAGGCGAAGGCGGCGATCAATTATTTGGCTCTTGGGCTATGAAACCGATGATTATGCGTGAGTTATATCTCGAAGCCAGTTATCGCCGCGATGAAGGCTATCTTGCCAGTTTTCATAAATTTGCTGACGAATGGCCAGAATTAATCTCTGCTAAACTAGGGCAACAACTCGATACCAGAGTTCAGCTTACAAGCCCTATTCAACAAGCCTTTATTTCTTCACCTTCGCCAGATTTTTGTAATCAAATTCGTTGGGTAGATTTACAGTTAAAGGGATTGCAACATATTGTGCCTAGAATAGAAGCAATGGCAAAAGCCCATCAACTCAACTTACGTCATCCATTTTTTGAAGCAGATATGATTGAATTGGGGTTAGCTTTACCTAACCATCTAAAATTAGCAGGCGCAAAAGATAAAGTATTGTTGAAAATGCTGGCGCATTCCTATTTGCCTGAGCAGGTAGTCGAAAGGCGCAAACAAGGTATGGGCGTTCCTACCAGTCTATGGTTTCAGCGTGGTTTACGTCCTTTAGCTATTTACTGGTTAAATAAAAATAGCTTAATAAAGTCTGGTTTATTGAATCCAGACACGGTTCAAGAAATTAGGCAACAAAACATCACTGCCAGTGACGGACGTGGTAGACGCTGGGGTGATAGGTTGTGGATGCTATGTGCTTTAGAATGTTGGTTTTCGAGTCTGTATAAGGAAAGAGGTGAAGAATGAAATGTATTAAATGTGGAAAAGAGGCAACGAAAAGAGATCGCAGCGTAAATAGTGGACGTTGTTTGTCTTGTTACCATCCATTTGTGACTGAACCGCTTCAAGACGGTTTAACCGATATGGCAATAAAAACGGCAGAAGAAATAGTGTCGTCGCATGGTACTTTTTATTTTTCAAAAGAACATCTCAAGTATCAATTACAGCGCAAGCTCAACAAAACGCTGAAAGGCTGTACTATTGCAACGGTCGTTTTATTAATTATTTTTATCGTATTTCTAGTTCTCGCGTTCATCAAAGGCAGTTTCTTTACTACCTTAGCGATTATTAGTGGCTTTTTGTCGATTGTTCCACTAGGGATAAAAGCCAGATGTAAAAAAAGTATCAGTAAACTGGGTGGATTAGTTGATAAATGGGTCAGCGTTAATCCGCACGAAAAATTACTCACCGCAGAAAAATATCAAGCCTCGCTGGGTAGTAGAAACAGTAGTAACTTAGATAATATTTCTTTTGATAGAGTGCTTATCTGTGAACGCAATGAAACGGTGGATTTTTTTCTAAGCAACTTGTTTCATTTTCATTATTCCTGTCCTGTACTGGGTGGTAGTGGTTATCCAGAAGGCATTTGTCAGGATATGCTGCAACGGTTGAAACAAAATCCCAATTTAAAAATCTTTTTACTGCACGATTATTCACCCGCAGGTTTAGCGTTTGTGCGTAAAATTAAAACTGACCCCAAATGGTTTGGTGGACAGCGGTTTACCATTATTGATTTAGGCTTAAATGCCAATCAAAAAAATCTGTTTAAATCCATGACCATCAAACAAATTGACCGCAATAAAAAAGTCAAAGAAACGGCTGAATTGTCGTTGTTTCGACCTGCCGCCTTAGTAGCAATGTGTGGCGCGGCGATTAATGAAGGTGTGGCATTGGATTTAATCAGTTCTGCCGCAGCTGCTGATAACAGTGGTGGTTACGGTTAAGCATGAGTCGATTTCAAGTCTATTGTGGCGCGACACCTGAACGCTTCGTCCAACAGCTTAGTCATGAACAAAACTGGCAATCATTAACCCACCAGCAGTGTGTGTTTGCTTTCATGCCCAATAGTCGCTGTGATATTGGTGAACACAGCACGCTATTCGCCTCACCTAACGGGCGTTGTGTGGGAATTTTTTCGGGTAAATTATTTAACTTTGCCGACTTAACTAAAGGTTTTGCTACCGAGTTAAGCACCTCACAAAAATTAGGCGTGTTATTACAACAGTTACACGCACAACACGGCGCGAGTTTTCCGCTTAGTTTGCAAGGCTTTTTTGCTATCGTCATGGTTGTCGATGGCAAGCTATTGGCAGTGCGTGATGCAATTGGTGAGCGACCTATTTATTTATTGCAAACGCCCACCAGTGTTGTTATTAGCGATCGGTTAGCCGCCTTAATGAATAATCCTGACTGTAATCGTGTCATTAATCCAGCAGGGGTGAGTGATTTTTTAAGTACAGGTTTTTCACCATTTGAGCGCACCCCCGTTCAAGGCATTAATAAACTTCAGGCAGGCGTGACTGCCACTGTTACCCCAGCCAGCATTGACAGTTTTCACTATCATCGTTTACGCGATCAAAGCGAACCGATTCCTGAAGCCCGCTGTATTGAACAAGTGAGAGCCGCGTTAGAATCCGCCGTTGCCAATCGACTTGAAGCTAATACTAAAACGGGCTTATTACTGTCAGGCGGTTTGGATTCTAGTTTAGTTGGCGCGTTAGTTGGTGGGCATCAACTGACCGCCGCCTATTCGTTGAATTTTGGACAAGAATATCGTAATGAACTCGAATTTTCAGGACTCATGGCAAAACACTTAGGCATTCCAGCGCGGGTGATTACGGTGACTTCTGACATGATAAAAGCCAAATTTCTACAAACGGCGACTATTCTCGATGAACCGATAGGCGATCCTTTGACCGTGCCGAATATCATCGTCGTGGAAGAAGCGGCTAAAGAAGTACAGCTAGTGTTTAATGGCGAAGGCGGTGATCCTGTCTTTGGCGGTCCGAAAAATCTACCCATTATGGCGTTTGAAGCCTACAGCGCGGGAATGCAGGAATTTTCTCGCGAAGACATGTATTTGAGAGCCTATAACAAAGGTCATGAACATTTGCCGCGTTTGTTATCTAAGGACTTTCAACACCAGATTAAACAGTATTCCAGCTCTGCCGAATTACTCGCGCCTTTTTTAAATGACGTGAGCTTTAATGCTTATTTACATCGCTTAATGCACATCAATCTACGCTTAAAAGGCGCGGCACAAATTTTACCCAAAGTATTAAAAGCCTCAGAAGCCGCAGGTATTGCGGTGCGTTCACCGTTATTTGATAGACAATTAGCCGAATTGGCATTTAGTTTGCCGCCTGCTATGAAGTTAAAAGGCTCGATTGAAAAGTACGTCTTAAAGCAAGCCGTCAGTGATATTGTGCCTGAAGCCATTATTGACCGCCCTAAATCGGGAATGTTAGTGCCTGTGCATTACTGGTTTAACAAAGAACTCAGAGCGTTTGCTAAGACTGTGTTATTGCATCACAACGCTAAAATTCGTAATCTAATCCAACCAAAAGCACTACAAAACCTAATTGACTTTAAAGGTGGCGGCATAAAGCCTTATTATGGCGATAGGTTATGGCTCTTGTTATCCCTAGAATTGTGGATGCAAGCTCACAATATTTCTGACGGACTTTAAATCATGAAACGTAACGCTTTATTTTTTACCTTGCTGGTTAGTCTCTGGTTGATAGTCAATTCTGTTGCACAGGCTGAATCTAGTTTTTTTGATGTTGGCTCTAAAAAAGAAACCCCTGTCGCAGAAGCTATCGCTGAAAAAATAACGGCAACGATCGAACAACTGCCAGAAGAAGGCACGCATATTAGTCATATTAAGTTGATTGAAGGTATACGCGCGATGGACGGCGAAATAGCCAGCGCAGGGGAAATAAAAATATTGCTTGATTTAGATTGGCAGACGTTACCTAGTCATCCAAACCAACGGCAAGCCTTAGATAACGCTGCGGCGCGTATTATCAGGGCAGTTTTTTTGGGGCATAACGACATCACTAAATTACGCGTTATTATAAAAATATCCAAAGCGAATGGTGATTATCAAAGTGCTGCTAAAGTATTTTCTTTTACACGCCCGATGTGGGAGCTGGCTAAAAATGACTCACGCTATAATCGTGATACACCGACTGGCGCGGCAAATTTATTGGCATTGGGTGATTATGTGGTGCTAACACCAGAGGGTTGGATACGCGGTTATTAAGACAATAGGACTGACAATGACAGAACGAATAGGAACAAATGTACAAGTTTGGACAAGTTACTGGGGCGCGTTGCTTCAGGATGACAGCAGTAAAAGCAAAACTATACTGTATGGTTTTGAAAATGAATCACCTGCTCATATCAATAACAGGCAAGCGTCTATTGCCGATGAAGGAGCCTGTTTTGGTTTTGTTGCCAATGGCAGAGTGTTTCTGCAAGATGGGCGAGTGAATTGGTGCTTAGATGCAGGACAGTGGTTTAGTATGCCCAATGGTTTACTGCTTAATTTAACGGCTAATACGCGTGTCGTGGTAGCGCAATGCCTGAATTATCAAGGCATTTATGCAATGGGCGGTCCGATAGAAGCCCAAGGTCGCTTACGTTATATTGATGGCTGTAGTGATACCTTACTCTGTGCGCCACCATTATTGGGTGATCCTTGTTTGAATCATTTACATTTTCCAGCAGGTATTACCCAAACAGCACATACACATCCTTCGATGCGAGCAGGTATTATTGCTAAAGGGCAGGGCATCTGTGATGCTAATCAACACCCAATGCCGTTATCAGTAGGCAGTTTATTTTATATTGCTAAAGAAACCGAACATCGTTTTATCACTGAAACTAGCACGATGGATGTCATTGCCTATCATCCAGACAGCGATTGGGGACCTACGCATAACGATCATCCGATGGTGAATCGCACTTGGGTTGATGGACATAAAATTGACAATCTCGCACCACAACATCAAGCCGCCGCTATTATTCGCGGTCGCTGAATATGACTTTCTTTCACATTAACTAAGGACTAACATGGCTGAAACAGTAGATGAATTAAC
>DFWO01000085.1:10923-15899 GCA_002380945.1 Methylococcaceae bacterium UBA4132
TAAAGAACTGGATAAAAAAGTATTAACCAAAGGCGCGTGGGCAACGGTGATGTATCGTTATCAAGAATGGAACCGCGCCAAAGAAGAATACGGTGCGGATAAATACACCATTCGCCGTTATCAAAAACGCAATGGCGAATATCAACAAAAATCCAAATTTAATATTTCCAGTACCGAGCAAGCAAAAGCGATTATTGCCGCCTTGGAAGAGTGGATAGAAAAATAACGGATAGTTCGTAGAGACGTTGCTTTGCAACGTCTTTCAGAGATCGTCTTGATTAACACAGCGTAGCAATCAGCTCAAACGCCTTAGCTATTTCTTGCTGAGAATTATAAAAATGTGGTGAAAAGCGTATGCCTCCACCGCGCAATGCACAGACTACGCCGTTAGCTTGTAGGTGTTGATATAACACTTCATTGGCGATGCTGTGATGTTTGAACACCACAATACCCGATTTCAGTGGTGAGTATGCGGAGCTTATCAATAGCAGTTGTTCATTTTTGGCAATTTCCGCTCTAACAATCTCAGCGTTTTTTAACACTAACGCCTCTACCGCCTCCATACCTATTTCCAACAATAACGACAAACTGGCAGATAAAGCGTGTATGCCTAACATATTCGGACTACCGCATTCAAAACGCCGCGCCGTTGGATGAATTTGCCACGGTTTATTTTCATAATTGTGAGTGTCTTGCATCATGTGCCAACCGTATTGCGTCAGCTTGAGCTGGTCTCTTGCCGCAGGGGTTGTGTAAAACACGCCCAAGCCTTCCGCACCAAATAACCATTTATGCCCATCTGCCATGACAAAATCAGCGTGACAGGCTTGGGCATCAAACTGCACCGCGCCTAGGCTTTGAATGGCATCGACACAAAATAAAATGCCGCGTTGCCGACAAAATTCACCTATTTTCACTAAGTCCATGCGTAGCCCTGAGGCAAATTGTATCGAGCTAATAGTCAGTAAACGGGTGTGCTTATCCACTAACGCAAACAAAGCCTCTTCGGGCGTATTCGCACTACTTAAATCAGCTTGGCGAAATTCTACGCCTTGATTAGCTAAGGATTGCCAAGGCAAGCGATTAGAGGGGAATTCTTCATTGCTAGAGACAATATTATCGCCCGCTTGCCACGTTAAGCCATAAGCTACAAACGATAAGGCTTCGGAGGTGTTTTTAACTAAAGCAATATCATCCGCTGATGGTGCGTTGATGAGGGTTTGAAATTGTGTGCGTAATTCGGTTTCTTTTGCCATCCAGTCCAAATAAAAATGCGAACCGTAACGGGTATTTTGCTGGGCAAAGGCAATGACTGCTTTGCTGGTACGTTTTGGCCACGGGGCAACGGCGGCATGATTGAGATAAATGAGTTCTTCGCTCAACGGAAGTTCTGGGTGTCGCATTTAGCCTCCCGTCATATTCATATAACGTAAAATGACAGGTTGTTCATGCACATTAAATTCATGTTTTTCTGGCTTTATCTGCATGGCGTTGATAATGGTTTGTTTCAATACAGCAGTATTATTGGGATGTTCGCGTAACACGGCTTTTAAATCGACCGAATGTTCATTGCCTAAACACAACAATAATCGTCCTTCCACCGTTAAACGCACGCGATTACAAGTGCTACAAAAATTTTCACTGTGGGGCGAAATAAAACCAACACGGGTATTTGTATCGGCGACAGTGAAATAATTTGAAGGACCGCCCGTTTTTTCTGGGCTAGCAATCAGGGTAAACCGTTGTGCTAAATCTTGTTTAATTAATTGACTAGAATAATACGCTACGCCTCGATCATGTTGCTTGACCACGCCTAACGGCATTTCTTCGATAAAGCTAATATCAATGCCATTATCGACGGCAAACTGTACCAAATCACCGACTTCTTCATGATTTTGATTTTTCAGTACCACCGCATTGATTTTTAAGCGTTCAAAACCTGTCGATTTAGCCGCTTGTATGCCATTCAACACTTGCTGTAAATCACCTGTCCGCGTCAGGCGTTTAAATTTTTCCGCATTCAAGCTATCCAGACTGATATTAATGCGTTTGACACCTGCGGCTTTTAATTCAGCGGACATCGTATCCAACTGCGAGCCGTTAGTCGTCAACACCAGTTCATTTAAGCCATCCAGTTGCCCAATATTTTTTAATAAACTGAGCGCGTCTTTTCTAACTAACGGTTCACCGCCTGTAATGCGGATTTTCTTTACCCCCAATTCAACAAACGCTTGTGCGATGCTATAAATTTCTTCCAAGGATAAAATCTGCGTGCGGGGTAGAAACGTCATGTCTTCTGCCATGCAGTACACACAGCGAAAATCACAGCGGTCGGTGATGGAGATTCTTAGATAATCAACAACTCTACCGAAACGGTCAATGAGTTGAGCGGGTGGGCGTGGTGTCATAGTGGGCAACGGAAAATAAAGGGTGAGGCTATTCAATCATTGATAGCGGCTAAAACGCAACTAGCTATAGCGGTTATGGGTTTTTTTCTTAACGGCATACACTGCCACCAGCAACCACGCGCTTAAAAAACACCCGCCACCAAACGGTGTAATAATGCCTAGTGCTTTTATATCTAGGATTGCCAGTGCGTATAAGCTACCCGAAAATAACAAAATGCCTGTGAACATCAAATGACTTGCCCAGCTTAATAGCTTTGCATGAGTGTCTGACTGCTGTAATAAAGCAAGTAGGACTAAGCCCAGAGCGTGCCACATTTGATAAGTAACACCTGTTTGATAAACCAGCAGCATGTCTGGGCTGATAATAGCTTTTAAACCGTGTGCGCCAAATGCACCAAACGCCACGCCTGTTAAGGCACACATCGCACCTAAAAATAAAGTCTGTTGCATCATTTCTCCAGCAAACGCGGCATAAGCTGCACTAAATTACAGGGACGAGTCCGATAATCGAGTTGGTCTTTAATGAGTAAATCCCACGCGGTGCGACACGCATTAACAGAACCAGGTAAGCAAAAAAGATAAGTACCATTTGCTACGCCCGCAATGGCTCTGGACTGAATAGTGGAGGTTTTTATATCTGCGTAAGACAACATACGGAAGGTTTCACCAAAGCCATCTAACACTTTATCTAACAAGGGTAATACCGCTTCAGGTGTGCCATCTCTGCCTGTCACCCCTGTGCCACCTGTACTGATGACAACATTCACGCGGTCATCGACTATCCAATTGGACACGGCGGCGCGGATAGCATAAATATTATCAGGAACTATTTTTTTTTCGCTGACACGGTGTCCTGCAACCAGCACGCGTTCCGCTAGGACACTGCCTGACACATCATCGGCTTCGGTACGCGTGTCGGAAATGACCAGCAGGGCAATGTTGAGAGGAATGAAAGATTTTTCTGTGGTCATGGTTTTATGTCCAGTTGTCGGTTGAGTTAGCGTAGCGTAACCCAACCGATGGTTAATAGACTACTGTAACACAACAAACAAGCCTTCTTGTCCGCGTTGAATATTAATCAGCAATGGACCATTTGGATTGATTGCTTGTTTTAATTCGTCAAGATTGTGTATTCGGTAACGATTAGCCGAAACAATGACATCGCCCGCTTGTAAACCAACCCGTGCCGCATAAGAGTTAGCTTTGATATTATTAAACACTACGCCTTCAATCTGATCTTTTTGCGTCGCGCTTAATAGCGTGCCTTTTAGGGTGCGGTGCAGTTTGTCACCTGCCAATTGGATTTGTTCAGGTTTACTAATGGTGGCAGTCACGGTTCTTTTTTCGTTGCCACGAATGTACTCAATATCAACATCGTCACCGACTTGTAGTAGACCAACGAGGTTGCGAATATCATGACTGTCTTTTATCGCTTGACCATTTGCCGTGATAATCACATCGCCCGCTTGTAAACCTGCTTTTTCGGCGGGTGAATTACTTTCAATCCGACTGATAGCCGCGCCTTGTTTGTTATTCATATTAAAGGCAGCCATTAATTCAGGTGTTAAATCCTGCGTAGTAACGCCCAATAAACCCCGTTTAACTTCACCGTGTTTCACTAATGATTCTTTAATAGTCATTGCCATGTTGGTAGGAATCGCAAAACCAATACCGACATTGCCGCCGCTAGGTGCGAGTATCGCAGTATTCATTCCCACTAATTCGCCGCGTAAATTGACTAACGCGCCGCCTGAATTACCAGGATTAATCGAGGCATCGGTTTGAATAAAATCTTCATAGCCTTCTATGCCTAAACCAGACCGTCCCAACGCACTGACGATACCTGAAGTCACGGTTTGCCCTAAACCAAATGGATTGCCAATGGCGACAACAAAATCACCAACGCGTAAACGACTGGAATCCGCAATCGGTATTTGCGTTAAATTTTCAGCGGGGATTTTGATGACCGCGACATCGGCTTCTGCATCCGCACCCACTAATTGCGCGGCTAATTGGCGACCGTCTTGTAAAGTCACTTTAATTTTATCGGCTTTGGCAATCACATGATTATTGGTCAATACCAAGCCTTGATGGCTATCAATAATCACACCAGAACCCAAGCTGTTGCGTTGTTGATGGCGAGGCATATCGGGAACTTGAAAAAATTGTCGAAAAAACGGGTCTTGCATCAACGGATTTTCTCTAATCTCAATGTTGGTTGAGGTAGAAATATTAACGATGGCAGGCATACTGCGCTCAAGCATCGGTGCTAATGAGGGCAAGGGCTGTCCGTCAATAGCAGTGGGTAAACCTGTTGCAGAAGCTGTCGAATGCAGACACAAGAAAACGGATAATACTGTTATCAATAGCAATTGTGATGATCTGTTACTATTCATTATGATTTTCCATGAGTGGTTATCGGTATCGTTGCACTATAGGTTTAAAAATGTGTAATTCAAGCTTGTTATGCTGGATTAGTAATAAGTAGTAATAAGTAGTAATAAGTAGTAATAAGTAGTAATAAGTAGTAATAAGTAGTAATAAGGGCATTGTTAATTAAGAATAGTT
>DFWO01000145.1 GCA_002380945.1 Methylococcaceae bacterium UBA4132
CCAGCCGCCAAGGCTGTTGAAACCGTTTTGATTAAAGTTTCAAGTCTCACTACATAGTCGCAGACCCACCAGCCGCCAAGGCTGTTGAAACAAGTAACCAATATAGTTACCTTCAGCATCAAACGTCGCAGACCCACCAGCCGCCAAGGCTGTTGAAACTCATTTGAAAGTTGGGGTTCGGCGTAAAAGTTAGTCGCAGACCCACCAGCCGCCAAGGCTGTTGAAACATGTTCATTGAAGATGCTATGTGCTTCAAACTGTGTCGCAGACCCACCAGCCGCCAAGGCTGTTGAAACACCCACTGTGACTGTTGCCGCGCCGCTTGTACGTCGCAGACCCACCAGCCGCCAAGGCTGTTGAAACTAAAATAGCATTGCGTTTTACTTTAGGAACTGAATGGTCGCAGACCCACCAGCCGCCAAGGCTGTTGAAACAGTAACGTGATTTTGTGTCTTTCGTTTGACCATGTCGCAGACCCACCAGCCGCCAAGGCTGTTGAAACATGCTTGACGCAATGCTTCTTTATCACCTGAAGGTCGCAGACCCACCAGCCGCCAAGGCTGGGTGCAATTAACCAAACGACAAAGAAGTTCCATAGGATTTTATTCAATGCCTTGCGCCATAAAGGTTTAAGCGAGAGATGGACTTCCCGAATTTAGTCGTTTTTTTACCGCTTCTTTGGGGGAAAAACTAAACCAACAGAATCGAGCATTTTTTCATCTGAAAAATCGAACTCACCGTGGAGATTAAAATGCGCCCAAGTCACAACTGAGCCATTACGAATAGCGTCCAATAATTCAGCTTTACGTCCTTCATTGTTTTCATTAGCGAGTTCGCGTGTCAGATATAGGTAATTCCAACAAACAATGGCGTTTTTAATGAGGCGACGACAACTTTTAGCGATGTCTTGATCTTCTTTTTCGCTTTGGACGAACGCTGGGGTATGCCCAAAGGAAATGGCTTTGGAGAACTTATTGGCGTTTTCGACTTTGTTGAGTTGTGCTTCAATCGCTTGTCTAAACGGGCAATCGTCAAGGTATTTTAGAATAAACAACGACTTTGGAATTTTGCCAAACTCTTTTAAGGCTTTGTAGAGCGAATGCTGATTGGAGTAAGCGTTCAAACGTTTGAACAGTTGTGATGCAGTGGTTATTTTCAGTTGGATGGTGGCAATGAAGCGTAGTATTTCATCAATCCTTGCTTCTCTGACACGGGTGTTAGGCGTAGGGAAAAGTAAGTTGGATGCTTTCAAACCAGAAATCGAAAGTTTGTTGGCAAATGGTTCTACACAGAAATTTGTCGCTAAACGATACAAAACCACAGATGCAAATTTACACAATTGGCTCAAAAAACATAATTTGATGACGGCTAGACAACATTCGCAGTCATCAAATCTCGTGAAACTTTAGTATCGTTTGGTTAATTGCACCCAAAATTTGCCGTACTGTTTTTTTTGTTCTGCGGTTAGAAAATCGGCATTCATTGAGTTATTTCTATCAGCGGTAAAAATCTACAATGTTATAATTTAATAGACACTCAAAAAAGCTCAGTTTTTCCTGTCTAATAAATCGATTTTTGCTATATCATAGACACTGTTTTCTATTAAATGATTTAAGAGACACAAAATGCGTTTATTCGGTTATGCCAGAGTATCCACCAGTCAACAATCGCTAGATGTTTAACTGAAAGCTTTAAAGCAACAAGGCGTGATTACCAGTCGTATTTTTACCGATAAACAATCAGGTAAGGATACTGAACGAGAGGGGCTTAAATTATTGCGCTTAAAAGTTGAAGCGGGCGGTTTGGATTCAATTAATCATTCATTTTTGATACTATGAATCATGCTGTTTCGCCAACGTATATGACACGCTGGTTAAATGGAAGCCTTGGTGATGGTCTGAGAAACTGTCGCCAAGACGATGAACATAAAGGGCTTAGGTGAAAACTTAAGCCCTTTTTTTGTTCTGCGGAAAATATATCATATAAATGTGGTAACTAACCCTAAATGTCAAACTTGGCTTTCTACACCGTGCAACGGTTTGATTTGCATCAATACATCATGCAGTTTATCTTTCGTAATCGCACGTTCGTAGTCATCTTGCAACCCCGTCCAAAAACCATCAGACAGACCAAAGTAACACGATAACCGCAAGCCAGTATCGGCAGTAATGCCCCGCTTACCCGCAATAATTTCACCAATACGGCGTTGTGGCACACCAATATCTTTGGCTAAACGATACTGAGTAACGGACAAGGGTTTTAAAAATTCTTCCAGTAAAATTTCCCCTGGTGTTGGATAAGGCACGGTACGCATAAAACCTCCTAATGGTAATCAATAATTTCAACATTAAACGCATCGCCGTGTTTGAATTGAAAACACAGACGAAACTGGTCATTAATACGGATGCTGTAACAATCCGCACGATCACCTTTAAGGCGTTCCAAGCGATTAGCAGGTGGCACACGCAAATCATCTAAACACGCTGCGCGATTCAACATCGCCAACTTACGCAAAGCAACCGTTTCGATATTAACAAACCGCTTGACTCGATGACCTGCAAACAGCTCTTTGGTATCGGCGTCTTTAAAGGTTTTAATCATAAGTAATGCTATCCTTTTTCGTTGCTATTGTATACCGTTAGTATTTTGATTGTAAACCAGTTCATCTTATTCAACCTTGCCATTGCGAGTAATATATTCAAGGTTTGATTTAACACCGCCCGCGCTCTTACTAAAACCGGTTATTTTTACCTTCACTTCGGATTTCCGTCCTAAAA
>DFWO01000141.1 GCA_002380945.1 Methylococcaceae bacterium UBA4132
GTCAATGCGTAACTTCTATATTATTCCAACTCAAGTTACATCGTTCTTACTGTAACGCATTACTTATCATCAAATTAGTAAAATTCATCTTTGGCAATTACTCACATTGTAAAAACTTCGGACGTGTTATCAATACGTTGAGAGTTTATTTTATTTTCTACCGCTCAGTTACCTCTACTCGCTTTGTTATGGTCTATACTCCAATCAGAAAAAAAGATTGCCTCTGATGATAGAGGGTTGCCTCAGTGAATGTTTTTTGTTGCTGTAAGTGTAACGAGTGTATTGCAGTATTTTTCTCGAATAATTTTTAGCATTTGAAAAAACTACTATACTCATTTCTAAAGTAAATTAAATTTTGCAGCGACTGGTACAAAAGCGACAGGCATTGCAATCTTGAGTCACATTAACGATTAAGCTTTTTTAAGGGTGTGTAATGAGCTGGTTTAGTCACAAACAGGATTCGGTTCTGAGTATTGATATAAGTTCAGCCGCTGTAAAGTTACTGGAATTAAGCAGGGTAGGTACGCGTTACCGAGTCGAAAGCTATGCTGTATCGCCTTTGCCTCAGGATGCTGTGATTGATAAAAATATTGCAAATGTCAACTTAATCGCTGATGCAGTAAAAGCCGCCGTCAAGCAGTCTGGTACGAAAGTAAAACAAGCCACTGTTGCTGTATCTGGGTCTGCGGTGATGACAAAAATTATCACCTTGGATGCCTCTCTTTCTGATGATGAGATGGAAGAGCAGATTATGCTGGAGGCAGATCAATATGTCCCCTATCCACTCGATGAAATTAACTTTGATTTTGAAGTGCAAGGCATCAATGAAAACAACTCTGAAATGGTTGATGTATTGCTTGCCGCCTCGCGTAGAGAAAATGTCGATGATCGCGTTGAAGCCTTATTGAAGGCAGGATTAAAAACGAGGATTGTCGATGTTGAAGCGTTCGCGATGGAAAATGCTTTTTCATTACTATCTGAACAATTTGCTGATTCGGTAGATGGTCATACTTTTGCTATTGCCGACATAGGTGCGACCATGGCGACATTAAATGTTCTGCATGATCGCCGCGCAGTGTATGCCAGAGAGCAGGTGTTTGGCGGTAAGCAACTGACTGAAGAAATTCAGCGTCGTTATGGATTGTCGTATGAAGAAGCGGGATTGGCAAAAAAACATGGCGGATTACCCGATAACTATACCGCAGATGTGCTTGATCCTTTTAAAAGAGCAATGGTTCAGCAAATTCAGCGGTTATTACAGTTTTTTGTAGCTTCCGCTGCTAACAGAGGCATTGACGGTGTAATTTTGGCGGGTGGTTGTGCCTCTATTCCAGGTATTGAAAAGCTAGTTGAAAAAAGTCTGGACGTGCCAGTCAATATTGCCAACCCATTTGTCAACATGGCATTGTCCAATAAAATAAAACCTCAAATATTGAGTAATGACGCGCCTGCCATGATGATTGCGTGTGGCTTGGCATTAAGGAGTTTTGATTAATGGCCAGAATCAATTTGCTCCCTTGGCGGGAGGAGCTTCGTCAACAAAAAAAGAAAGATTTCCTGACTGCGATGGCTTTGCTGGTGTTGCTTACACTAGCGGTCTTTGGTTTTGTTCATACCCATATTCAAGGGTTACAGGAATATCAAGAAGCCAGAAATAAAATACTTGAAGACGAAATAGTCAGATTGGATCAAAAGCTAGGCAAAATTAAAAATATTGAAGATACCAAGAATAAATTGCTGGCAAAAATAGACTTGATTCAAAAGTTACAAGAGAGCCGTCCAGAAATAGTACATTTGTTAGATGAAATTCCTAGAAATACACCTGACGGTGTTTTTCTTACTAAATTTTCTCAAACAGGACAGGCATTAGTCTTTGAAGGAAAATCCCAATCTAACGCACGGGTGTCTGCTTTTATGCGAGCCATTGATGCGTCAAACTGGTTACAGGCACCCGTGTTAGAGGAGATTAAGGCAGAGGATGCTAAATCTACTCAAAGTAATTTTAGGCTGAAAGCAACACTGGGTAAGCAAAATGTTGAAGCGACTAAATAAGGGTGCATGATGAATTTGTCAGAAGTTAATTGGGATCCTAATGCAGCGGGAACATGGCCGTTACCTGTCAAAGCAACCGTGATATTGCTGGTTTGCGCAATAGTTGCAGGCGGCTGTATTTACCTAGATACACTGGATCAACTAGCCGCACTTGAAACGGTTAAACAAAAAGAGACCGAATTAAGGACAGCGTTTGAGAGTAAGCAGATAAAAGCAGCAAATTTGTCAGATTATCAATACCAGCTAACACAAATTGAAGCCTCATTAGATGAAATGCTTAGACAAATGCCTACCAAAGCTGAAGTAGCCAGTTTGTTAGTTGATATTTCGCAAACGGGCTTAGCGAGTGGTTTAAAATTTAAATTGTTCAAACCAGAAGCCACTATTCTCAAAGATTTCTATTCAGAACTGCCGATTAAAATTGAAGTCACAGGGAAATACGAAGAGTTAGGTTCATTCGTAAGTGGTCTAGCTGCTTTACCTCGAATTGTTACTGTACACGATGTCTCTATTTATCCTGAAGACAGCAAAGATGGCATGTTGAAGATGTTGGCAACCATCAAAACCTACAACGAAGCGGCAAGTACTAATCCAGCCGATGTTGCCAAGAAGAAAAATAAGAGAGGTGCCAAGCCATGAGACAGTGTAAATCGCTATTGTTGCATCGCAGGTTGATGGGTTGTGTTGTTTCTTTGGCTTTATTAGTTGGTTGTAGTGATAATGATTTTTTAGACTTAAATCAATATATCGCAGAAGTTAAAATGAGACCTAAAGGCACTATTAAGCCGTTACCTGAAATTAAAGTAGTGACCCAGTTTATATTTAAACCTGAAGATTTGCGTGATCCTTTTAAACCGATAAAACCCATTGAGGTGGCTGGTGAGGGTACTGGTACACCAACGGGTAGCGGCATAAAGCCAGATACTTCACGCCGTAAAGAAGAGTTGGAAGCTTTTCCTATAGAGACATTAAAAATGATTGGTACTGTGAATATGAAATCAAATTTGTGGGGGTTGATAAGATCAGCTGATAAAACGGTTTATCGAGTTCGAGTTGGCAATTATCTGGGGCAGAATTACGGGAAAATTATTCGCATCAGTCCAGATAAAATTGAATTAATGGAAATAGTGCCTGACAAGCCAGGAACATGGCGTGAACAACAACTGTCAATCATGTTGGCAGATGACAAAGGGGAATGAGTGATGAGTAACAAACAAGGTGGCGTTATGTTTAATAAAGTGGAGCGATCTTTATACAGCTATATTGCTGGGGGGTTATTTTTACTCATTGCTCAAATTGTCCCTGTTAAAGCCAGTGATTTGAGTCTTTCAAATGTAGGTGTTGTTGCCTTAGCAGACAGTAAATTACAGATACAATTGGAAATGAGTGATGTTGCTACATTGCCAAAAGTATTTCAAACTAATAACCCTGCCAGAATCGCTCTGGATTTTTCGGGTGTAAAAAACACGCTAAGTAAAAAAATGTTCCCTATCAATCAGGGGGCAGTCAGTAACATTTATGTCGCCGCAACAGCGGACAGAATTCGTGTTGTTATTAATTTGCTTGAGTCACTACCCTTTGACACCAAGATTGTTGGTAATAAAGTGTTATTGACGTTACAACCTAAGTCGGTAGCTTCTGCGGCAATGCCTCTGCCTCAAGCGACGATGCAAACAAATGTAGCTCCGCCGCGTGCCGCGCCTGTTGCTACCGCATTACCATTGCCTGCAATGCCCACCATCGCTCCGCGTGTTAGCCCATCAAAATCAGTTATTCCCGCATTGATGCCTGAACAAACGATTAGCGGTTTTGATTTCAAACGCGGAGAGAAAGGCGAAGGACGTATTCTGATTTCTTTGGCAAGCCCTAATACGATTGTTAATACCAAAGAGCAAGGTGGCAAAGTCATATTGAGTTTTGTTAATACCCGCTTACCTAGCAATCTGGCAAAAAGGCTGGATGTCTCTGAGTTTGCTACCCCTGTTAAGTTTATTGATGCTATATCTTCGGGTAATGAAACCACGTTAAGCGTGACCATGCAAAATAAGCTTTATGATTATTCCTCGTTTCAATCCAACGGCTTATTAACGGTTGAGTTTCGCCCTTTAAGCGAGGGAGAAAAACAAGCGATGGAAAGATCACGGGCAAAATATACGGGTGATCGCTTATCGTTGCATTTTCAAGAAATTGAGGTGCGCAGTGTTATCGCAATTCTAGCTGAATTTACAGGACAAAATGTCGTTGCTGGTGACGATGTAACAGGTACGATTACTCTGAAGCTTGATGATGTACCTTGGGATGAAGCATTAGATTTCATCATGATGACTAAAGACCTCGGTAAGTATGAAACAGGCAATGTCACGCTAATTTCACCACTCGATAGAATTAGAACCTATAAAGAAAAACAACGTGCCACTGAAACAGTAGTGGCAGCATTAGACCCATTAGTCACTGAATACATTAAAATTAACTATGCCAGTGCGGGGGCGATGGTTTCCTTGTTGTCTGGAAAGAGTGCTGGGGTAAATACTTGCGGCGCAACAACAAATACAACCAGCAGTGCTATACCGACAATGGGAACCCCCGCAGCCTCTGTACCAAATAATGTAGCACCTACAAGTATAGGTACAGGTGTTGGAACAGGTACAACGGGCGAGACTGTTGAAGGTGACACAAATGGACAAGGTGCTTTGTCTACTCGCGGCACAGCTATGGTTGACCAAAGAACTAATACCCTGATTGTTCACGATACGGCAAACCGTTTAGAGGGGATTAGAAATTTGATTCATCGGTTAGACGTACCTGTACGACAAGTGATGATTGAGTCCAGAATCGTGATTGCCACCAATAATTTTGTTAAAGAACTGGGAGTTAAGTTTGGTGGCGCGAAAGTTAATATCGATCAAAGTAGTGGTAGAGCATCGGCTGTCGGTGGAGCAGGGACTCAGGGTAATGTAATACCAGGAACAGGAACAGGAACAGGAACAGGCGCGCTAGGTACTGTAGGCGATCAACTGGTCAGTCTTGGTACTTCAGGCTCACCAATGGGTGCATTGGGTATGACACTGGTGCGAGGTGCTGATTATGTGTTAAATCTTGAGCTGCAAGCCTTGCAATCACAAGGTAAAGGCGAGTTGATTTCTAATCCTCGTGTGATGACCTCTGATCGTTGTCAGGCAACCATCAAACAAGGTGTACAGATTCCTTACTCTTCGGCAACACCAGGTACGGCAGGTTCATCATCAATACCAACGACTACTTTTGTTGATGCGGTATTAGAACTGGATGCGACACCGCAAATAACACCTAACGGTAGTGTTCTTATGAAATTAAACATTACCAATAATACACCAGGTACACAAACGCCTCAGGGTCAAATCGCTATCGACAAAAGAGAGATTCATACTAACGTTCATGTGTTAGATGGTGAAACAGTCGTATTAGGCGGTATTTTTCAGGAGGTTATTAGAGATAGTCTTAATAGTGTACCTTTCTTTTCTGATTTACCAGGTATTGGCTTCTTATTTAAAAATACTAGAAAGCAGGATGACAAGACTGAGTTGTTGATTTTCATCACGCCAAAAATTGTTAAAGATAATCAAACCGTCGATTGATCGCTTCTAGTTCCTGTAAAAAGGGGGCATAATGCCCCCTTTTTTTGATATGTAACCCAAGATAAGTAGAGCTGTCATGTCGCGATTCGAGAATATATATTTAGTTGGCCTCATGGGTGCAGGAAAAACCACCATAGGTCGCCAATTGGCAAGAGCATTAAAGTTGCCTTTTTATGACAGTGATAAGGCAATTGAAGAAAGTACAGGCGTTGATATTCCAACCATTTTTGAATTTGAAGGTGAAGAAGGCTTTCGGGATAGAGAGCAAAAAATGCTGCAACAGCTCACCAAAATGGATGGTATTGTATTAGCTACAGGTGGTGGAGCAGTATTACGCGAAGAAAATCGCCAGCTATTAAAAGACAATGGTTTTATCGTTTATTTACAGTGTTCAGTAGATAGAATACTGGAACGTACTCGCCGTGATACGCAGCGTCCATTATTAAATACTGACAATCCTAGAGAGCGTATAGAAACCTTGTTTGCCCAACGCGAACCACTGTATTTATCGTGTGCTGATTATAAAATTGATACAGGTATTTTACAGAGCAAAGTCGTAGTCAATCATATTTTAGAAGAATATAAATCCGTTCATCGCTAATATAATGAAAGTATTGCAAGTAGAATTAGGCGAGCGCAGTTATCCTATTTATATAGGCTCTGATTTACTTAGCCAGCCCAACTTATTAACCCAACATATTAAAGCCAAACAAGTGCTAGTTGTTACTAACAGCACTATCGCACCTTTGTATCTAGCGACTGTGTTGCAATCGTTACAAGATTATTGTGTGGAAACGGTTATCCTGCCCGATGGCGAACAATATAAAACGCTGGAATACGTCACGCAGATATTTGATAAATTACTGGCGGCTAAATTTAGCCGCAATAGCACACTGATTGCTTTAGGCGGCGGTGTGATTGGTGATATGGGCGGTTTTGCTGCCGCCTGTTATCAGCGCGGCATTCGTTTTTTACAAATTCCTACCACGCTGTTGGCGCAAGTAGATTCATCTGTCGGTGGTAAAACAGGCGTGAACCATCCACTAGGCAAAAACATGATAGGCGCGTTTTATCAGCCACACTGTGTGATTGCCGATGCCAGTGTATTGGATACGCTGGATGATAGACAATTAGCCGCAGGATTGGCGGAAGTCATTAAATACGGGTTAATCCGTGATGCGGAATTTTTTGCGTGGCTAAAAAATAATATGCCCGCATTATTAGCCAGAGATAAAGTCGCATTAGCGTATGCCATCGAACAATCCTGCTTAAATAAATCTCAAGTGGTTGCCGAAGATGAAACTGAAACAGGGGTACGAGCCACGTTAAATTTAGGACATACCTTTGGTCATGCTATTGAAACAGGCTCAGGTTATGGAAACTACCTGCATGGTGAAGCTGTGGCGATTGGCACTTGCCAAGCAGCTGACTTGTCACGGCGTAAAGGCTGGTTGACTGATGCCGATGTAAATAGAATTATCACTTTATTTGAACAAGCTAACTTACCTACTACACCGCCAGAAGCTCTCGATAGTGATCGCTTTTTGGAACTCATGGCAGTCGATAAAAAAAATATTGATGGTCAAATTCGCCTCATCCTGTTAGAAAAAATTGGTTTAGCGACTTTGCCTGTCTATGTCGATAACGCCTTGTTAGAAATGACACTGAAAACCTATGGTAGAGAATGAGGATGTCGCCTATCAGATGACAAATCAAAGCCTCGTTGATTATTCACTGATAACGCAAGAACGTACTAAAAAGTTAATATTATTAATTCATTTGCTGGGCAATTCAACACGCGCGATTGTGCTGTGTGGTTCTAAAGGAGTGGGTAAAACGACCTTGTTGAGCAGTTTTCAACAACAATGCGATCCATCGTGGCAGACGTGTTTAATACAGAGTAGGGCAGATTTAAACTTTGAGCAGATACAAGGTCAGCTTATGGAAACCATGCCGCAAAAGCACACCTTAACTCATTTTTTTGATCTGTTAGCTGAGCAAAACAAAAAAATGGTGTTAATCATCGAGAATGCTGGTTTGTTAGCTCCGTACTTAATCAGTACAATCATTAATTATGCCGTACAGCATCCGATACTTAGAGTCATTTTCGTGTTGACTCACGATGAATTAGCGATAAAAACCCGTTCTGATAGCGCGATAGAAGATTGTCATATTATTGAAATTCCGCCGTTATCCGAATCACAGTGTGGCGATTTTTTACAGCATTTAGCACTAAAATCCACGCTTAAAATGCCGATTCAGGGCATCACCGACAGCATGATAGCCAGTCTCTATCAAAAAACGCATGGTCTTCCAGCACACATTATTGCGCAACTACCGACGCTAGCTCACCCAACAAAAAATATCAAAACAATGGGATGGATGCCAGTCCTGCTAGTGAGTTTACTGATCGCATGGCTGGTGCTATGGATTTTGTCTGGACACACTACGCCTAGCTTAGCACCGCTTAAATCGCTACTAAACTTACTTACAGACCGATAACAACACCATGACATCCTTAAAAAACGATACCTTTATTAAAGCCCTGTTAAAACAACCCGTCGCCTACACGCCTGTCTGGATGATGCGTCAAGCGGGACGCTATCTGCCCGAATACCGCCAAGTCCGCGAACAAGCAGGTAGTTTCTTAAATCTCTGCACTAATCCAGAACTCGCTTGCGAAGTTACCTTACAACCGTTACGCCGCTTTGATTTTGATGCCGCGATACTGTTTTCTGACATCCTTACTATTCCCGATGCAATGGGATTAGGATTGTATTTTACCGAAGGCGAAGGCCCAAAATTTCAGCACCCGCTACGCACAGCGGCAGATGTTGAGAAGCTACCGATTCCAGACCCTGAGCTGGAACTGCGGTATGTCATGGATGCGGTACGATTAATTCGTAAAAACTTAGCAGGCAGTGTGCCGCTGATTGGTTTTTCGGGTAGCCCGTGGACGTTGGCAACCTATATGGTTGAAGGCGGTAGTAGCAAAAGTTTTCATCGTGTTAAAGGTTTGATGTATGAACAACCCAAAGTTATGCACGCACTACTTGATAAACTGGCGCAATCGGTCGCCAGTTATTTGAATGCGCAAATTGCCGCAGGTGCGCAAGCCGTGATGTTATTTGATACATGGGGCGGCGTACTCAGCACCGAAGATTATGCAGAGTTTTCCTTACGCTATGCGAAGCAAATCCGTAGCCTACTTAATACTAACGTTGATGGGCAGCAAATCCCCACTATTTTATTCAGTAAAGGTTGTGGTCAATGGTTAGAAGCTATGACTGATGCAGGTTATGACGCGCTAGGTTTAGACTGGCAAACCGATATAGCCAATGCCCGCGCCAGAGTGGGCAGTCAAGTGGCATTACAAGGTAATATGGATCCCATTGCTTTATATGCACAACCTGAGATTATCACGGAAAAAGTAAAAACTATTCTGCACAAATACGGTCAAGGCTCAGGTCATGTGTTTAATTTAGGGCATGGCATTCTACCTGACATTAATCCAGAACACGTTAAAGTCATGGTGGATGCTGTCCATCAATACAGTCCTGCTTATCACTCACAGGTGTAATATGAACATTTCAAAAATCTTACTGGCTATTAGCTTAGTGCTGGTCAATATCCCCGCACACTCTGAAAAAACTACTGCCATCACGGTTTATCGTAGCCCCACTTGTAGCTGTTGTGGTGCATGGATAGAACATTTAAAACAAAACAACTTCAGTATCAAAGACGTTCCTACTGAGGACATGAAAGCCATTAAGACTAAATATGGTGTCAGTGACAATATGGCATCTTGTCACACAGCGATAGTTGATGGTTATGTGGTTGAAGGTCACGTTCCCGCAGATGATATTAAAACCCTATTAAAAACCAAGCCAAAAGTCGTTGGTATCGCTGTACCGCAAATGCCCAGTGGCACACCTGGTATGGAAATGGGCGGTAAAAAAGACCCGTATAATGTCATGAGTTTCGACAGTGAAAATCATGAGCAAGTCTTTAAAAGTCACACCGAGTAGTGATAACAGAGCGGGTAAATTTATATAAAAATCATTTTTCACACTAGCTTAAAAATCCGCTTTACTTTTTAATGAGAATTGTTATTATTTGTAAAAATTATTTTACTGGAGTCGTCCATGTATGTATGTGTTTGCAAAGCAGTAACAGATAAACAAATTAAGATAGCTATTGATAAAGGTGCGTGTACGCGCAAACAATTATATCAATGTACGGGGGCAGGGGATGTGTGTGGCAAATGTACCCGTCATATTAGACAGATACTTGACGACAACCTACGTTCACCGCCTATAATGCAAGCTGCGTAATCATTTATTAACAATTGAAGGCGGCTTACAATGAAAGGCGATGTTAAAGTCATTGAGTTTTTAAATAAAGCTCTGGAAAACGAACTGACTGCAATTAATCAGTATTTTCTACATGCAAAAATGTACAAAAACTGGGGCTTAGAAAAACTCTATGCTAAGGAATATCACGAATCTATTGATGAAATGAAACACGCGGATCAAATAATTGATCGGATTTTATTTCTGGAAGGTCTGCCCAACTTACAAAATATCGGCAAAATTTTAATTGGTGAAAACACCGAAGAAATGCTGGCGTGTGATTTACAACTAGAACACTTAGCGGTTCCCGATTTAAAAGATGCCATTGCCTATTGTGAAAGCGTGCGAGACTATGTGTCACGCGAGTTATTTGAACATATCTTAGAAAGCGAAGAAGAACATATTGATTGGTTGGAAACACAACTAGACTTAATTGAAAAAACAGGTTTACAAAATTATTTGCAATCACAAATGTAAACCATATAAACGTCAGACTTACACATTGTTAGCTCGGTGTGTAAGTTAAGACTAACAAAACACACAATAAGTTGTTTTTTGTTTCCTTATCCCCCCATTTCTAGTTTTAAATCGCTACTCTAGCTACCAAGTTGCTTATAACAATTCTGTGGCAATCGCTTTTGTAATTAGTCGAGCTATCGCATTAGCCAACTTATTCACATCATCCAATAAACTATTCACGCATTCGGCTTGGTTAGCTTTTACTTTAGACAACGGTATAATGTAACTTTTGCAAATCTTAAGCGCGTAGCCCAATAGATGAAAATACTGACTATTTACTTTAAAAACATCAACTCATTAGAAGGCGAAACTCGCATTGATTTTACCGAGGCTCCGTTTTCTGATACGGGAGTTTTTGCGATTACAGGACCTAATGGTTCGGGTAAATCCAGTATTTTAGATGCGATTACGCTGGGCTTGTACGGTGAAACATTTCGCTTTAATAAACCTGCTGAACATGTAATGACTAAGCAGACAGCAGATTGTTTTGCCTTAGTTCAGTTTTCTTTAGGGGCTGAAAGTTATCAATCGAGCTGGCGAGTTGAGCGGGCAAATGGACTGGCAACGGGTGAATTGCAAGCCGCTGTGATGCAGTTGATTCGATTGAGTACGGGCGAAGTGTTGGCAAATACACCGCAACAAGTGTGTGCGCAAATGACGGAAATAACAGGAATGAATTTTCGTAATTTCACGCGTTCTATTTTGTTGGCACAAGGCGATTTTGCGGCGTTTCTTAACGCACTTGATGCTGAGCGTATGGATATTTTGGAAAAAATTATTAGTACTGATATTTATGCGGATTATAAAAATCAGGTAATAAGCCAAGCTGACCAAGCACAACAAAGTATTGCACAAGTAAAACAGCAGCTAGCCGCGATAACGCTATTACCGTCTGAACAACAAGAAGCATATCAGCATGATTTAGCGGATTACAAAGAACAATATGCTGAACTTCGTCAACAGCATAATAATCTGAAGCAACAGCAAGCCGCTGTTAACGATATTGCCTTTGTCCAATCGCGAATAAACACGCAGAAGAAAAATGTAAAGCAAGCCAAAATCGAACTGCAACAATTGCAACAACAATTAGAGCGTATCAACACTAATCAAAACGCGTTGATTTTTAAGGAAGAAGTCGAGAGAATTAATGACAAAAATCAGGCTATCATGCAGGGAAAAGCAGATTTATTAGCCTTGCAAGATGAACTGGCACAGTTAAAAATTAAGTTAGGTGATGATAAAACCGCTGTTGATGTCAGTGGTAAATCGCTCACTGAACAGCAACAAGTTATCAGTAGTCTTAAAACTCAGTTAGGTCAATTGACTGCTAATGGGCAATCAGAAGTAACCTTGGCACGTTCGTTGGAAGTGCAAATTGAAGAAAAAAAATCGGTACTGGCAACCTTAGATGCGTGGTTGAGTGACCATGCGGCAGATGAAAGTTTACTGACCGACTTTCCAGAGCTAGGTAAATTAACCAAATTACAAGCCGATTTACAGGCATTAAACGCGCAGCAAAAAGTTTTTACTAAGCAAGCACGAGACAGTGAAGCAGCGTTAAATGCTAACACCGCCGCTATTGAAAAAGAACAGCAAAAACTAGCCGATGCAAAGACTAATCTTGCAGTGGATGAACAAGAACTCGCGGCATTGCTGGAAAAAAATACATTAGAACAGGTGGATGCGTTGCGTGTTGAGCAACAAGAACGGGTTAAAGACTTTGAAGAATTAAAGTATTTAGGGGCTGCTTATCAACGCTTATCGAAATCGGGTTTTAGTTTATTTTCGTTTTTTGGTAGCAAAAAAGAACAAGCAGAGCTGGATACTGGGGCACTGAGTATTGAGCATGAAGAGCTAAAGCTAGAAGTGCTACGCGAAGAAAATATTAAAAAAGTGTTGGAACAAAAAGTTTTTCATGAAGGCTTACTGAAAAAAATGGCAGATAGCCGACAACATTTGATTGACGGCAAACCTTGCCCGTTATGTGGCGCGTTACAACATCCTTACAGCAAACATCCACCTGCATTAGGCAATTCGCAACAAGCATTAATCGACCAACAGGTAAAAATAAAAAACTTACTGGCGCGAACTTATAGCGTCGGTCGGCAGTTGGAAGACGCACGCAAACAAGACGAAAGCAAATTATCTACGCGGGCAAGACAACAACGCGTTAGTTCACAATGGTTGATTTTGTGTAATCGACGCAATGCCGCTCGTTCAGATTTGAATATTAACAACATCAGTTTGATGGACGAGTTGCTAAAAGCCGAAGCCGAAGAATTAAAAAGCATTATTGAGTTAGGCGCGTATTACCGCAATAAACAAGCTAACATCGTAAAACTAACAGCTGCGATTGAAAAAAGCACTGCAACTATCGCTCAGTTACAAGCCAATATTGTGGCAATCACTGCCAATGTTGAAGGACGAGTCGAGCAACAAACAGAAATTGAAAACGCATTACACCAGCATCAACAAGAAGAAGCGCAATTGTCAAATCAAGTTACTAATCAATTGACCTTGTTGGGCGAAAAAATGCCTAGCAAAGATAAGAAGGATGCTGGCTTGTTTGATCGTTTAACCGCGCGTAAGCAAGAATATTATAGCTATACATTCCGCCACAATAACGCAACAGAAGAATTAGCCCTGCTCATCGCTAAGCAAACTGCTTGCCAGACTGAAATCAATGCTTGTAAAGAACAGCTTGATCTTATCGGTACGCGATTACCCAATGAAGAAAATATTGCGCTACATTTAGCGATTATCGAAAAACAAAAACTGCTCGCCGACAAAGAACGTTTGCTTGCGGAACAAAGTACAGAAATCGCCCAGTTACAGCAAGCCTTGTTAGAAAAAATATCAGCGACTGCGTTCCCCAGCATCACTGCACTCAATGAAATACTTGCTCTGCTACAGCGAAAATCAGAATTTGAGCAATCTGTACTACGATTAGAAGCTGATATTGCAAACAAAACACTGGAAATGGAACAAACAAGTGTTGAATTGGAAGCCTATTTTAAACTGGCTGAAACCGCATTAAGCCCTGAAGAATTAACCGCACAACTTAAGCAAACTAGCGGTCGTATGGACGATGTTCATGCCGATGTACAACGGTTAGAAAAATTATTAAGCGAACAAAAAAGACTACAACAACAACGCGATGCGCTACAGTCACAACTTCAACAACAACAAGCAGAGGCAGAGCCTTGTTTCGCAGAACTCGCTTTATTAAATGAAGAAAATGGCATGGCGTTTCGGCGTAGAGTTCAGCAACAACTGGCGAATAAATTATTAGTCCAAACCAATGCCATTCTGGAAAAAATCAGCGGTCGGTATTATTTACGGCAACTACCCAGTGAACAAGGTTTGGCATTGGTGGTCGAAGATACGCTACAAGCGAATGTGCAGCGTTTCCCTAAAACCTTATCGGGCGGTGAAAGTTTTGTCGTTAGCCTTGCCTTAGCGTTGGGCTTGTCTGAATTAGCTAATAATGGACGCTCGGTCGATTCATTATTTCTCGATGAAGGCTTTGGTAATTTAGACGCTGAATCACTGTATATCATTATCAGTACCTTAGAAAATCTACACACGCACGGCAAAATAGTCGGCGTTATTTCTCATGTCGATGCAGTACAAAAACGTTTTAAAGCCCAATTACAAGTAGTCAAAAAACCAAACGGTATGGGCATATTAAAAAAAGCTTCTTGATAGTTGAGTAAACGTCCATACTCTATTTGGCACTGGCTATTATTTCTTTAGCTTAAACATAAAAAGGTAGGTGTATTATGAGTGAATTACCGAATGATCAATCTGAAGCTGAAAAACTATCAGCTTTAAAACGGCTGGCAACCAGCGTGTATTTGTTACAGTTACTGTCTTTTGCATTTGCGGGCTTGCCATTATTGGCGGGTGTGTTTATTAACTTTATGAATCGCGATGATGTTCAAGGAACATGGGTAGAATCCCATTTTAACTGGCAAATTCAAACCGCTTGGATGACATTAGCGGGGTTTGCAGTATCGGGATTGATTTTATATATGGGTATGATTGAAGTAGCAATGATTATATTAACGATTACAGTCTTGCTACTGGTTTATAGAATTGTTGTGGGTTGGATCGCGTTAAGTGGGAATCGTGCTGTTAAGGAATAAACCGTGCAATAAGTGGGCGTGACAGATTCGCGCCCACTCTAAATTTTCACAACCGCTAGGCTTTTTTCATAATCCGCGCTTTTTCACGTTGCCAATCCTGATCTTTAGACGCGGCACGCTTATCGTGTAATTGTTTCCCTTTCGCTAAACCAATTTCCAGTTTAGCCCTGCCGCCTTTCCAATACATAGACAGCGGAATAATGGTATAACCCTTGCGCTCTACCGCGCCAATGAGCTTATTGAGTTCGTGACGGTTTAGTAATAATTTTTTGTTACGAATCGCATCGGGGTTGATATGCGTAGAGGCAGACAATAACGCCGAAATATGCGCCCGATACAGCCACGCTTCGCCTTTTTTTATCACCACATAGCTTTCTTTTAACTGTACGCGCCCTTCGCGTAAACTTTTCACTTCCCAGCCTTCCAGCACCAAGCCCGCTTCAAAACGTTGCTCAATAAAATATTCATGCTTGGCTTGCCGATTGACAGCAATGGTGGCGTTTTGTTGGGCATTATTTTTTTTGGAGTTTTTATCCGCCATAGCGTTTGTTCCTGATGATTTTAAATCTGAGGTAATCGACTGTTTTTGTTATTTTACCTGATATTACACAGCCCTTGCCGATTATGATGCAAGGCTTTGTATCAGTTATCATTAGTTAAACCAATTGTGGAGTATTCATTATGAGCGTTGCCTTTTATATCGTCCTAGACCATCAAAACCTTAATTTTGACACTTTTGTCAATGGCAAAGCCATCGCGCACTGCGACGCGCTTGAAACTATCCTAAAAAAGCTTGAGCTCAAAGACATCTACGATTATGTAGACGGTGATATGGATGACTTCTTTGACAATGACATGGAAGAGGATGACGATTTTGAAGAAGAGCAAGCATTTGATCCATCAAAATACAAATGGTTTACCGCCGCAGAAGGCATTGAATACTTTAGTAAAATTAAAACCTATCTACAAGATAACGCCGCCGAAGTTGACGATGCCGAATATGTCATTGCCGATCTGGATGAATATATTGTTCTGTTACACAAAGCGGGAGCAATTGGGGCAAATTGGCATCTTCAAATAGATATGTAGGCTGTGCCAACGGTAGAAAACGTATCATTCAGGTCATATTTCTCGAACGATGTGCTTCACATCCTATGATTAGCGTACCTTATCGCGTTACAGTTTAAGAAGTAAGTAGATCGGAATAAGCCTACTTGGCTATCCGTAAATTCACGGTTTTTTGTCACGTTCAGAAACTAATGTAACAAATGACGATACATTCATAAGCCACACGCGTTGCGGGCCAGAGTAAGATTCATGGAGTCTTTGCGGTACAACCAGTTGTAGGTTCTTGGCTTGCATTTCATCGGTTTGGTTGCAGCTGATTGCTGCCTCCAAGGTCAGAAGGTGTTTATGTTTTATGCGGTCGCTTCTGCCAATACCTGCCGCCAGCGATCTTTGCAGGTGGTTTTTACGCCAAGCATGATCAGGTTGAGATGGTTAAATGCTGGGTCGTGATATTCGGCATGTCCAGGAAATAAAAAATCGGGTTTGGTTTTGTTTTCTGTCACAGCCGTTCTGGAATAGCGGACACCCAATGCAGTAAACAGGGATTCCAGATGATTTTCCAGCGAGAGACCAACGCGGCTTTTGCGTCTGTTCTGCACGGATAGCGAAAAGCTGATGAAACTGTACACATCACCATCAAAGCCTTGGGTAAGTCGGTCTCCAATAAGATGACGTTCCAATGTTCGGAATAAAATTTCCTCGCGTTCCAGCCAGGCCATTAATACATCATCAGCCCCATCCTGTGGCACAATGTCTTTCAGGGTTGAACGAGCATAAGCTGAGAATTCTCTTGTGGTAGGAAAAATACCTTTGAAATTTTCCAGCATGGCATCCAGCCAGGTTTCTTCTGTCGCTGAAAATCTTGGAAACGGAGCGATAGCGAAGTGAAGATTTTTAGTCCCCGATAGCCGTAGTGCCGGGCGGTTTTACGTAGCTTGCGGAGTAAAACTGCAAGGCATCGCGACACGGCATCAAGTCATTTGGAGCCTATGTC
>DFWO01000072.1:0-9085 GCA_002380945.1 Methylococcaceae bacterium UBA4132
CGTCAATGCGTAACTTCTATAATGTGAAAAAATCCAAAGTCACCGCACAGATTAACATTCGTAATCTACTCGATAAGCAATATTATGCTTCTACTGATCCTGATGCCAATGTTGCACCTGCATTAGGTGTCGCACCAGGTGAACCCTTGATGGCAACAGGTTCATTGCGCATAGAGTTTTAATTTTTCGTAGTTGGGTTGCCTGCTTTTGGCAACCTAACAATAACCCACATAACTATCGTTTCATCACCGCTTTTTTGGATTGGTGCTAGCTAACCCAACCTACAGGTCAATCTATGCACTCACAAACTCAATCTTTGAAACGGCGTTTACGGCATTTTTGGTTAAACGTTCACTTAATCATTGCCCTAACAGTTTGGCTTATTCTTCGTCATCTTAGGCTTAACAGGTTCGTTTAACGTCTTCTACTTTGAATTAGAAGAATTAAATTTATCCAGTGTGCAAGTATCTGCTAATAAGCCAATAGTTAAACTAGATGACATTATTGAAACCCTGAAAATTACCCATCCCGAAAAAACAGGTAAATGGTCGTTACTATTACCCGAATATGGCAATGCGTATATCTGGGCAGAATATCCAAAACCACCTGAAAAAGCCGATGAATTATACGCGCCATTTCGCGTACTGTTTCATCCTTATACAGGTGAAGTCGTTGCTGAACATTATTGGGGTGAAACGTTATGGTCGCTGGTTTACGAAGTCCATGCCACCTTATTGATGGGCAAATTTGGCGGAGTGAACATTGGCAAATTCACGTTTAACATCATTTGTTTTTTCGGTTTGTTTTTGTGTATATCGACATTAACAGGCTTATATCTGTGGATGCCTCGCTGGAACAAAATTAAATCCGCTCTCACCATCAAACGTCATACCAGTATCGAACGGTTTTGTTTTGACTTGCACAAAACCGTCGGTTTTTACAGTACTGTCATTTTACTGATACTCGCCTTTACAGGTTTTAGTTTTGCCTACGCTGATTATATCAAACCTGTCATTCGTTACTTTTCCAGCGTTAGAATCGAGCATTTAAAAGACCCTGAACTTAAATCTAGCATCATCAATACATCGCCTATTTCAATTAGCACCGCGCTAAGCATTGCCGACGATATTTTCCCTACTGCCAAATTACGCGGACTTTTCACACCCAATGGCAAGGATGGAGTGTATGAAATTGATAAAATGCAAGCAGGCGAAGCGAATCATCGCTGGGCGCGGAGCAAAGTCTGGATAGACCAATACAGTGGCAAGGTATTGGCAATTCAAGACCCTATGCAATTTACCGCAGGCGAAACTTTTTTAAATGTGATGTGGCCCTTACACAGCGGCGAAGCCTTGGGTTTTATTGGTCGTTTGTTATGGTGTGTAGCAGGATTTGCACCGTTAATGCTTTATGTGACAGGCATCATACGCTGGTTACAAAAGCGAGTAATTCAAAAGTTAATTAACTTTTGAATTGCTTTGTAACAGCTTGCTTCGCTCATCGACTAGCTCTTTAATAGTAAAGATTAAATAAAGTCCAAAAATTTTATATCGAAGTAACCCAGAACTAGTAACACCTAAGTAGGCGCAAATATGCTGCACCCATTTAATATTATTCTGCTAATATAAAAACACGGGTTACACTAACCCAAGTTACTGCTGTGTCATAAAAAACTGTGCGAGTGCTAAATCCTCTGGTCGAGTGATTTTGATATTATCAGGACGACCTTCAACGATTTTGGGTTGTAAACCTTGTAATTCTAAGGCACTAGCTTCGTCGGTGATGGCGGGATTGCCTACTGTAGATTCTAAGGCGGTTTTTAAACTATGATAACGAAACATTTGTGGCGTTAAGGCTCGCCAAATATGAGTGCGATCCAGTGTACCGAGGATATTGTTAGCGTTGACATTTTTTAGTGTGTCGGCAGAAGCGACTGCGAGAATACCACCGACTTCATCATCGACTAATGCATTAATTAAATGGTGAATATCAGCGGTAGTAATACACGGTCTAGCGGCATCATGCACTAACACCCAATCATCATCGGCAGCTTGGTCAGAGATGGCGTGTAAGCCAGATAGCACTGAATCAGGACGTTCTTTGCCACCTTTAGCTCTGATAATTTTTTCATGACTGGCGACAGTAAGTTCTGACCAATAGGGGTCTTCCTCCGAAATTGCCACTGCAACGGCAGTAAAAATATCAGCTTGTAATAAGCGTAATAAGGTATGTTCAAGCACGGTTTTATCCGCTAACTCTAAATATTGTTTAGGGCGGTCAGCGTTCATGCGTTTACCAACCCCAGCGGCTGGGACGACTGCCCAGAATTTGATTGAGTGTGTCATTATTTTTTAGCTTTTAAGGTATTTTCTAATTGTTCCATACGCTCATGTAATCTGGCTAATTCGCGTAATATGGCATTTTCATCGGCTTCGATACGATTAGTTTCTTGTTCAATCTGGCGCACGTTGTTTTCCCAAATATCCATATTCTTACCAATCAGTGAAGCTGATAGTATAGCGGTACACAAAGAAAATAATATCAATCCAAACAGTATGAGAGTGGCTGATAATAAGCGCCCTAATAAGGAAGTTGGTACGACATCACCAAAACCGACATGCGTCATAGTAACCCACGCCGACCAGATACCGTCAGTCATTGAGTTAATATTCGGATCAATAATGTAAAGCATAAAACCCACACCAAAAGCGACTGCAAAAGCCAGTACCAGCAAATAGATAAGGCTACGTTTACTGTTTAAATCGTTGAGTAGTTTTTGAAACAAATGCAGTGCATCTGTCAATATTTGTATAATTTTCATGGAATTTTCCGATGGTGATAAAAAATTGGTAGTTCTAACTACACAAACACCCCTCAATGGGATGTTATTCCTAATTACGCTGAATTTCTGGCGGCATTAATAATGCCAAACATACAACGTAGCACTAAATCTCGATATTCTTTTTCCGATTCTTTGCCGTTGATTTCATCATCACGCAGTTGTTGTAATGCGTATTGCTGTAGGGTAATGAGCGGCAATACAATCTGTTCGCGTAGCTTGATAGAGTAGCGAATATCAACATTGTCTTCCATCAAAGCGGACTGACCACTGACGGCTAAGATGTTTTCTTTAGCCAGATTAAATTCATCAAACATTTTTTGCCACAGTTCGCCAAATTCAGGGTCATTAGCAATGTAAGCAGTGGCAGGATAATAGGCTTTAGTGAGTGACATCATGCTATTACTCAGTAGAGTACGAAAAAATAACGAGCGGGTATGAAGCCCTTGTAATTCACTAAGTTTGCCCTGTTCGACTAAATGGGCAATTGCTGTACCGACACCATAAAAACCAGGGATATTTTGCTTCATTTGCGCCCACGCACCCACAAAAGGAATGGCACGCAGATCATCTAGCTTTAAAGTTTCATCTTGATTGCGTTTAACAGGGCGTGAACCGATATTGGTATCACCAAAATAAACCAGCGGCGTTAACTTTTGTAAATACGGTACAAACTGCGGGTGGTTTTTTAAACCCAGATAGGCGTTCAGTCCTTCACGCGCCAAACTGTCTATCAATTGTTGTTCTTCAGCCGAAAATGAATGTACGGTTTGTGGAAAAACCGAGCTAGTCACACCCGCAGAAATTAGTTGTTCTAAGTTATAACGGCAGGATTCAACTTTGCCGTAATTAGAACTGATAGTTTGCCCTTGAATGGTAATTTGTACTTCTTCGTTTTCAATGGTTTCACCCAAAGAGGCGTAAAAATCATGCGTATTACCACCACCGCGAGCAGGAGGACCGCCGCGTCCATCAAAGAATAATGCGGTAATACCGTGTCGTCTGGAAATGCGCGTGAGTTCTTCTTTAGCACGAAAAATCGACCAGTTCGCACACAGATAGCCACCGTCTTTGGTACCATCAGAAAAGCCGAGCATGATAGTTTGTTGATTACCGCGTGCGGCTAAATGCTCACGATAGCTGGGTATTTCATATAGCTGCCCCATGACTTGATGAGCAATAATAAGGTCTTCAATACTTTCAAATAAAGGCACGATGTCAAGCACGAGTTTGCCGTCATTGGCAATTAATAATTGCGCCAGTTTGAAAACTTCAATTACCTGCACCGCACTACCGCAATGACTAATAATGTAACGATGACAGCCTATTTCGCCATTGCTGTGTTGCACACTTTTAATGGCACTAAAGGTATTCAATAGCTCTAACATCAACGGTTCATCAATGGCTAACTCATCGACATTAAACGATAGCGGTAAAATCATCGCTAATTGTTCCGCATCACTCAGTGCATCAAACTCACTGAGCGATTGTGACGGTAATTTGCTGATAATATGTTGCCAGAGTTGATGATGTTTGCCACTGTCTTGGCGTATATCCAAACTGGCAAAATGGAAACCAAAAATCCGCACATTGAGCAACAATTTATCCAATAAATCTAAAAACAATCCGTCATGTTCATTAATTAAGCAATGACGCGCTGCCAGTAAACATTGTTCAAATTCAAATGCGTTGCTGTAACCGTTGTTACCGCCATATAAGTTTTGATAAATTCTTTGTTCAGCTTCGGCTATCAGTTCATCAACACCTTTAAAACTTAAGCGACGTTTGAGTGCGCGTAACTCGCGGTAATAACAACGTAGAACCGTCTCGCGCAACTTTTGCGCCACTTGCAAAGTAATATCGTGAGTAACATAAGGATTACCATCACGATCACCCCCAGGCCAAAAGCCAATGTGAATTAAACGCGGATTGTTCCATTCAGCAATCGGTATTTTTAAACCTTGTGCGAGTTGTTCAATAATACGCGTAATGGCCGCATAAAAAACAAATTCTAAATACCAGCACAAACTAATAGCTTCACTTAACGGAGAGGGTTTTTCGCGTTTAAAAAATGCCGTTTTTGCCAGTTGTTGTAACAATAAATTAATTTCATCGACATCATTATTTCGCGCGGCTTCTTCTAAATCGTTGATAATCGCCAATACCGCGCCTGGGTAAAATTGGGTAGGATGTGCTGTCAGCACTAAGCGCACACTAAAATGACTGAGTTTTTCCCGCAGTTGTGGCAGTGCATCACTAGCAGCCGCTTGGGCAAGTAAAGCCGTGATAGTGCCTGAGCCATTTAAATCATTGAGCTGTTCAAATGCCGCTTCTTCCAAAGCATCAAATAACACCACTTGCCGTTCAATATACTGAATAAATTGAAACAGCATTTTAAAACGATCTTGTGGTGAGGTTTCCGCCGCATAATCGTTAAAAAAGCCGTTAATAATTTCAGCAGGGGTTTTATGGTTAGCAAACCCTGTTTCACAAGCTCGCCCTAACAGCGGCAATAAAGTACCTGTTTGCATTACATCTTCAAAAGGCAGATTTAAAAATAGGCTGTTGTACAGGTGATAATGGGTGGCAACGACTTGCCGATATTTTTTACTGATCATTTATAACTCCAGTGCAAGCAAGATTTAAAGGTTTATATTATCCGAATGACTATATTTATCCGACAACTGCAATAACACAACCACCGCGCCTGTCCCGCCATTTTTGGGAGTTGCTGAACAAAACGCTTGTACGCTTTTATGCTGTCTTAGCCATAAATTAACATTGTTTTTCAAAATGGGGTGATTATCAGGTGAACGGTGTCCTTTACCATGCACGATATGCACACAACGATAACCGTCTTCGACACAATAGTGCAGAAAATTAAGTAATTGGCGTTTCGCTTCCTCACTGTTAAGACCGTGTAAATCAATTTCTGCATCTAAGCCAAAATAACCACGGCGCAGTTTTTTTAACACGTTGTTTTGTAAACCTGTGTTTAAAAAACTCATGCTATCTTCAATACCAACTTTTTCGACAGGCAATGACGTTGCAGTGTCAATCAAATACCCATCGACATTAATAACAGCGGGTTTAGGATAGGGTTTCGGTTTATGGGCAGGCGTTAATACTGCTTTATCGGACTTCACAGTACGCACGTTACCAATAGTTTGTCGAAACAAATCGCTATCTTCTGAAGAGAGAATTTTTTTTGCCACGAAAGCTGATTTTGCCGTCTATTGTTGCTAAGATGTTCTATTTTATAGCTTATTAAGCAACAGGGCGAATGGTTTGATGCGTATCTTATTGAGTAATGATGACGGCTACTTGGCAGAAGGTCTTTGTGCATTAGCCGCTGCTTTGCGTGACTATGCAGAACTATCGGTCGTCGCGCCAGATAGAAACCGTAGTGGTGCAAGTAATTCTCTGACTTTAGAAACACCGTTACGCGCCCATACCATGGACAATGGGTTTATTCGCGTTGATGGCACACCCACTGATTGTGTACATTTAGCCATTACAGGTTTATTGAGTGAAGAGCCTGATATGGTGATTGCAGGTATTAATCATGGGGCTAATTTAGGCGATGATGTGTTGTATTCTGGTACGGTTGCTGCCGCAACCGAAGGGCGATTTTTAGGCTTACCTGCAATAGCAATTTCTTTGGCAAGTCATCATCCACAACATTTTAACACTGCGGCACAAGTCGCTGTCACGCTGTTAAAACAACTCATTAAAGAGCCGCTACCCCGCGATACTATTCTTAATGTTAATGTGCCTGATGTGCCGCTAGATAAATTAAAGGGGTATCAAGCCACACGCCTTGGGCAACGCCATAAAGCTGAACCTGTTATTAAGACTATTGACCCGCGTGGACGCAGTATTTATTGGGTGGGTCCTCCAGGGGCAGAACAAGATGCAGGCGAAGGCACAGATTTTTATGCGGTTAATGCGGGATTTGTTTCTGTGACTCCCTTACAAATTGATTTAACGTGGTATGAGCGTGTGAACGCTTTAAAAACATGGCTACCTAAGGAGCTTGAATAATGGTTCAAAGCCTACAAGGCATCGGCATGACTTCTTTGCGAACACGAGAACGCATGATTAAACGCTTGGCAGAACAAGGTATCACTAATAGCAAAGTATTGGAAGTGATGCGTGACACACCACGGCATATATTTGTTGATGAAGCTCTCGCCAGTCGCGCTTATGAAGATGTGGCTCTGCCTATTGGCTATAACCAAACCATTTCCCAGCCCTATATCGTTGCCAAAATGACGGAATTATTGATTAAATCCACGCATCGGCATCTCAAAAAAGTGCTGGAAATTGGCACGGGTTGCGGTTATCAAACCGCAGTGTTGGCGCAACTTGCCGATCATGTCTATAGCATGGAACGTATTTTGCCTTTGCAGCGTAAAGCAAAAAGCTATTTATGGGATTTAAGACTAAAAAATATTAGTTTTATGTATGGTGATGGCAGTCTAGGCTGGGCAGATTACGCGCCATTTGAGGGTATTTTGGTCTCCGCCGCGCCTGCGGAAGTTCCCGATGCGTTATTGAAACAACTGGCAATTAGCGGTGTGCTAGTGATTCCTGTGGGTATGGCAGGCAGACAAGTGTTACAACGTATTACCCGTGTCTCTGAGGACAGTTACGACATCGAACAATTCGACCCCGTGATTTTCGTGCCTTTTTTATCAGGAAAAGAATAATCACGCTCATGGATAATATACCAACTCAACATGATATTGATGAATTACTGACGCTGTTTAGTCAAGGTCATTACAGTGCGACTGAAACCCGTGCGAGTGAGCTTATCGCACAGTTTCCAGAACATGGTTTTGGCTGGAAAGTGTTAGCTGTCACGCTAAGACAACAGGGTAAAATCACTGCCTCGCTACTGCCGATGCAAAAAGCTGATGCCGAAGCGCACAGTAATTTTACCTTAGTTTGATAAGCCTCATAAAATAAAGGCAACCAATCCCGCTGACGTAGACTCAAGTAAGGTTTATTAAGTTAAGAGCAATTGTATTCACCAGAAAGTTAATGAGATCGCAATGACAAGAAGCTATAAAACCACCCAGTTGACGAATTGCTACATCCTGTTTGATTTTTGGGATAGAAACATCACAGAAGTGCAATGTAAAATCATCACAGCCAGCTTTTTTTAAAAGAATTTCAGTCTCAATAAATTCTATTTTTTCAGATTCTTAAAAAATGCTGATTTTTTATGTCGAACTCAGATTATATTAATCAATACCTTGATAAAGTTTAATCATAACCATCGCGATCTTAGCGATCACATATTGGACACACAACGTACATTAGTATTCAAATAAAGCGCAATTATTCAAATGACTTCTTCTTACACATTAAGCGACATCATCATTTACCCCGTAAAATCATTGGCTGGAATTCATTTAACCCGCTGGCAAATCACGGCAACAGGTTTTCAATACGACAGAAAATGGATGTTGGTTGATACTCAAGGGCAGTTTTTAAGCCAACGACGCTTGCCAAAAATGGCGTTGATTAAAACCGCATTAACGGCTAAGCAATTGATTTTATCCGCGCCTCATCAAGAAGACTTAGTGCTATCGTTAGCTCCTACTGATGGCGATGTCATTGTCAGCACCATCTGGCATGACCAATGCTCCGCGCGTAGTGTTTCGCAACACGCTGATAGCTGGTTTAGCTGTTTTTTAGAGATAGACTGCCGATTAGTGTATTTACCTGATGAAGTGATACGCTCTGTTGATACACGCTATGCAGAAGCTACCGATAAAGTCAGCTTTTCCGATGGGTTTCCATTTTTGCTGATTGCAGAAAACTCACTGATTACATTAAATCAAGCCATGCAGCTTAATTTAAGCATGAACCGCTTTCGACCTAATTTAGTGATTGCAGGTTGTCCAAGTTACGCAGAAGACAGTTGGCGGGAAATTCGTATTGGTGAGATTGATTTTAGACTACCCAAGCCTTGTTCTCGCTGTGCTATTCCCACTATTGATCCTGATACCGCGCAAACAGGAAAAGAACCACTCGCTACGCTTAATCACCTAAGAAAATGGCAAAACAAAGTGTATTTTGGGCAAAATGTTATTCATAATCAAAGCGGTACTTTAACAGTCGGCGATAGCGTACAGATTATGCTAACAGGCGAAAACCAGCCACCGCTTTAAAGCAATGGGTGTTGCGTCACCTCAGCTCTAAGATTGATTTTAACAAGCGTAGTGTTATTATTCG
>DFWO01000072.1:9391-26051 GCA_002380945.1 Methylococcaceae bacterium UBA4132
GATAAACTCACTTATGCGGGTAATCTTGAATCGCTTAAATCTATAGAGTCGAGTCCACGTTATGACTTTGAACACGCTGATATTTGCGACGCGCCCAAAATGGCACAGATACTGCAAAGCTATCAACCCGATGCCATTATGCACTTAGCGGCAGAATCGCATGTTGACCGTTCGATTGATGGTCCTGCGGCATTTATTGAAACCAATATTATCGGCACTTATACGTTATTAGAAGCCGCGCGTAGCTATTGGCAAGCCTTACCTGAGGTTAAAAAATCAGCGTTTCGTTTTCACCATATTTCAACTGATGAAGTGTATGGCGATTTAGAAGGCGTGGATGATTTATTTACTGAAGAAACGCCTTACGCACCTAGCTCACCCTATTCAGCATCAAAAGCCAGTTCAGATCATTTAGTGCGTGCATGGCAACGTACATACAATCTACCTGTATTAGTCACTAACTGCTCTAATAACTATGGTCATTTTCATTTTCCAGAAAAATTAATTCCGCTGGTTATTTTAAATGCCCTAGAAGGCAAACCGTTACCTGTTTATGGCAATGGCTTACAAATCAGAGATTGGTTATTTGTTGATGACCACGCTAGAGCCTTGCTAACCGTTGTCGAAAAAGGTCAAATTGGCGAAACCTACAATATTGGTGGTCACAATGAAAAGACCAATATCACCGTGGTAAAAACCATTTGTGCGTTATTGGAGGAACTCAAGCCTAACAAACCCGATGGCGTAAATCATTATGAAGATTTAATTACCTACGTCACTGACCGCCCAGGTCACGACCTACGTTATGCGATTGATGCCAGCAAAATTGCCAGAGAACTGGGCTGGACACCACAAGAAACCTTTGAAACGGGTATGAGAAAAACCGTGCAGTGGTATATCAATAACTTGGATTGGTGTCAGCACATCTTAGATCGCAAGTTGCAAGTCAAAAATTAATTGTAATTAGTATTATTGTAGAGACGTTGCAATGCAACATCTCTACAGTAGGTCAAGCAAGTGCTATCGACATTTTTACCCCGTCGATAATAACTTACGCTAAAATGCCTTTCATCATAGTCACTATCTCTGTTTTCACCTATGTTAAAAAAAATCGTTTCTATCCTGATAACCTCTTGTTTATTGACCGCCTGCGCGACTAGCCCAACAGGTAGAAGTCAGTTGCTGGTTATGCCTGATGCTGAAGTTGACCAAATGGGCTTACAGTCATTTGCAACGCTAAAGCAACAAAAGCCTATCAGCCAAAATCCTCAATACAATCAAATAGCTAACTGTATCGCGGGAGCTATCACGCAAGAAGTAGGCGGTGGTTATTGGGAAGTCGTCGTGTTTGAAGATTCATCACCGAATGCCTTTGCCTTACCTGGCAATAAAATTGGTGTTTATACAGGCATGATTACGCTGGTCGGTGGTAATCAGGATCAATTAGCAGCCGTGATTGGTCATGAAGTAGGTCACGTTTTAGCTAAACATAGCAATGAACGTGCTTCACAAGACATGGCAGTCAATCAAGGCTTAGGCATGGTACAAGCCATGAGTAATCCCCAATCGACAATGGGTCAAACCGCGATGGGTTTATTAGGATTGGGTGCAGAATACGGCATACTGAAACCTTATAGTCGTACCCATGAAAGCGAAGCGGATATGATTGGCATGGATTTAATGGCAAAAGCAGGTTTTGATCCTAATCAAAGTATCATTTTATGGCAAAAAATGGATCAAGCCTCGCAAGGACAACAACCGATTGAATTTATGTCCACTCACCCATCACACGCCACGCGCATTCAGCAATTACAGCAACATATTCCACAAGCAATGGCTTTATTTCAACAAGCGCAGGCAATGGGCAAACAGCCGCATTGTCAGTAAATTGAGGAGATTTTATGCTATATCTATTGGCTATTTTATTACCACCTGTTGCGGTTTTATTCTGTGGTAAACCAATACAATTTCTGTTAAATATCATTTTAACTGTTTGTTTTTATTTACCTGGTGCTGTTCATGCGATTTTAGTAGTGAATAGTCACCTTGCTGATAAAAGAGCAGAACGCATAGAGCAAGCGATTAGAGAAAGCCGTAAATCTTAACAATAAATCGCTGAGGCTTGGGCTTGTAAATACCAAGCAAAATACATTATTAATCACCACATAAAGGCTTAAACATGAGTTATAAAACCAGTTTAATAAAAGTAGCCATAAAATTGACACCCAACATTATGATTATTTGGGTGGCAAATATAATACTGAAAGGCATTGCCGAACTAACCGATTTTAATTTTGACATCGAAACACGCAAAGTACACGTTAAAACGATGCTCTACGGTGAAACAGAAGCAATTGACGTTTGGATAGATGGTTTTGGCATTATCAGCGACGAACAATCCCACCACTTTATTATTCAACAAGCACAATCGAATAAGCCTTGGTTGAATAATATTCTCGCCCATTTCGTAGGCAAAGCATGGAAAATTCCTGCGCTACCACAATTTGCCTCGCACATCGCACTGGTCGCAGAACTGTTCAAAGTTGAAAGTTTAGAATCAGAAAATAATTAAGCTCCTTCGTTCTGCATTCCCAATCTTCTGATTGGGAATGAGCTTGAATTAATAGAACATACATTAAAAATGAACCCACACCTAAACCAGCTACACCCCTACCCTTTTGAAAAACTGGCAAAACTTAAACACGGCATCATTCCCCCTGCGAATAAATCGTCAATAGTATTATCCATCGGTGAACCCGCCCATACCACGCCCGAATTTATTAAAGAAACCTTGATTGCTAATTTACAAGGCTTATCCAATTACCCAACGACTAAAGGCATCCCTGCATTAAGACAGGCGATTGCAACATGGCTAGAAAAACGCTTTGCTTGCGTGGTGAATGCGGAAACTCAAGTCTTACCTGTCAGTGGCACGCGCGAAGCCTTATTTTCCTTTGCTCAATGCGTAGTGAACAGCGCGGATAAACCGTTGGTGGTCATGCCCAACCCGTTTTATCAAATTTATGAAGGTGCGGCATTACTGGCAGGGGCTGAGCCGTATTTTTTAAACGCCTTAGCAGAAACCGATTATTTACCCGACTTTGATAACGTGCCAGAATCGGTTTGGCAGCGTTGTCAGTTACTGTATATCTGCTCACCTGCTAATCCATCGGGTTCAATTATTTCTGCTGAAACTTTAGAAAAACTGTTAAACCTCGCTGAGCGTTATGATTTTGTCATTGCCTCCGATGAATGTTACAGCGAACTTTATGACGATGAAGCGAACCCGCCCGTCGGTTTATTGCAAGTTGCTTACGCACTAGGCAACACCGACTATAAACGCTGTGTGGTATTTCACAGCTTATCCAAACGCTCCAACGCGCCGGGCTTACGTTCTGGATTTGTCGCAGGCGATGCAGACATTTTGGCGCACTATTTTCAATACCGCACTTATCAAGGTTGCGCCATGCCTGTTCCCACGCAACACGCCAGCATTGCTGCATGGCAAGATGAAAGCCACGTCATAGAAAACCGCCGCTTATACCGTGAAAAATTCGCCGCATTTATCGACATATTGTCCGAGGTATGCGAAATCAGAAAACCACCCGCGAGTTTTTATATTTGGTTGAAAATCCCCGCCCATTTAAACCTAAGCGACACCGAATTCACCCGTTTATTATTCGCCGAGCAGAACATCACGGTATTAGCAGGTAGTTTTTTATCGCGTGACTTTAACGGCATCAACCCCGCCGCTAATCATGTGCGTATCGCCTTAGTCGCACCATTGGCAGAATGTATTGAAGCGGCACAACGGATTAAACAGTTTTTAAGCGGAGTAAAACAGCTTTAGCTGTTTTTATAGTTACCGCGCTCTGCGCGGAACTCATCCCGCAACGCTCCAGTGTTGCGTATAGTGAATAAATAATCGGAGAAAATTATGATTATTAGAGCCATCATTGAATTTGATGCACAAACGCAATCATTTTCTGCAACCTGCCCTGAATTAATCAATGTTTCTTCTTGTGGTATGACTAAAGAAGAAGCGGTAAAAAACTTACAAGAAGCCATTGCGTTAATGCTTGAACCAATTCCAGAAAAGTTTTTAAATAAAAATACCACCACTGAGAATTACGAATTGATGGAATTGGTTATTTAATGACACCTAAAGCCAAAAGATTAACCGCAAAAGAAATTATAAAAATTCTACTTAAATACGGTTTTGAAGAAGTTTCTCAAGCTGGTTCACATATTAAGTTTTTTAATTCTGAAACCAGAAAAATGGTGATTGTACCTTTTCATCAAGGAAAAGAATTGCCTATAGGTACATTAAAAGCGATAGAAAAACAATCGGGATTGGGTTTTGTTTGATTATGAAGACGCTGGAGCGTCAACTTAGGCATTCCAACGCAGAACATTGGAAAGATGAAAAATACAGCGAAGTGGGAATTTATGAGTGAGTCTGAATTATTAATGGATTTTAAAAACGAATTTTTTATGAAAGATATTGATAAGAAACACGCATATAATCAAGGATATAATCATCCATATATTATAAAAATAGACGATAAAGATGTTGGCTGTATCGCTTTAGAACCTATTGGTAATTTTGATAATCCAAAAATTCACATTGTATATTTTTATATTTATGAAAAAAGAAAGGGTGATGGAAGTTTTATTTTAAAAAGGTTATGTGATTTAGCAGATAAGTATGGTGTGATTTTGCACTTAAATCCTATTCCTCAAAAACCAACTAAAGAAAAGCTAACTAAAAAATCAATCTCAGAGCTAAAGAAAAAATTAATTTTTTGGTATCAGCGTTTTGGTTTCAATGTTGTAGCAGAAGAAATATACGGTTTGCCCTGCTATTATGGAACGAGAATTTGAAAAGAGATAAAACTATGGAAATCGTATGTAAAAATTGTGATGCTCGTTATTATATCAGTGATGACAAAATCCCTTTAGAAACCAAAACGGGTAAATGCAAAAAATGTGGTGCTTCGATTACGGTATTGGGAAAAAATCAGTTAAACGGTGAATTAGTCCTAGAGGAAATGACAACAGCAAAAACAGAGTTTGAAGGTACTTATGTTCGCCAGTTTCTTGCACATAAAGGCTCAGTAATAATTAAAGAATTTAGGGAAATAGCAAGATTAAAAAGTAATTATTATGATTATAGCCGTGATGATAAGGCTTATCAGAAAGCTCAAGACGCATATACAAAAGCTCCTAGAGATGATAAAAAAGCTAAAGAAGATTTAAGAGCTTTTAGTAAACTTCGTGAAGGAAAAAATCCAACCATCATAATTTCAACCTTAATTTTAGGAATAATAAAAGGCAAAGACCAGCAAACAACTTTCGGAGTAAAACTAGCGTATATCGGTACATTAGAACTTGTCGGTAAAAATGTTTTTATTGATTTTGATGAATTACCTGAACTTATGGAAGCATTTGATTTTATCCAATCGAAAGCGGATATTTTAAAGCCACAAAAATGCGACTATACCGAATTAATTTATGCCACAAGAGATGATGCTCAAGTTGGTTTTTTTCAGGAAACTAATCAAGAGCAAACTGCTTTTACAAAATTTCAAGATGGAACAGCTTATCTAAAATTATCAGACCTTTTAATGCTAAAAGAGCATATATTAAAAGCACAAGAACATCTAATATCTCGTGGTGCAAGTATAGATAATTACTGATTTTTAATTTGGTAGCCCGATAGGATGTGCCGACGTTAGGAGGCGCATCATTGACATTACAAAATGATGCGCTTCGTGCCTCAGCGCATCCTATAAAATTAAGGCTTTCCAGCCCGATAGGATGTGCTGACGTTAGGAAGCGCATCATTATGTTATGAAACAATGCGTTTTTGCGCCTCCTACAAATAAACGCTTAAAACAGGTGAAACGATGAATACAGCAGAGTTAATTTATCAAAAATCCAAACAGTTGCCTGAACCGATTGTGATTGAGTTATTGCATTATTTGGAGTTTTTGGAAAGTAAGTATTATCCAGAAAATGCACAGGAAACGCTGGCAGTTTTACAAAACCCATCATTGATGACTCAAATCAAAGCTTCTGAAAAAACCTTTGCCGATAAGACGGGGTTTATGCCTACTGAGGAACAGCTTAATGCGCTCGATTAGTTTTGAGGGCGATACTTGGGCTTGTTATGAAACGTTGCGAGAAAAAAATAAGCCGTTACATAAAAATCTGTGCAAAATGCTGAAAGAGATGCAACGCAATGACCCTGAATCTGGAACAGGAAAACCTGAACGCTTGTGCTATGAGTTATCAGGTTTATGGTCAAGAAGATTGTCTGACAAAGACAGACTTATTTATCGGTTTGATGACGAACGGATTTATATTTTTGCTATCGGTGGGCATTATGGCGATAAATGAATAAAAAACACGGTGAACAACAATGTCAACTATCACTTACGAATCGGATATTGTCGCTTGGGCTAATGAACAGGCACAATTATTACGCTCTCAACAATTTAACTTACTGGATTTAGAGCATCTTGCTGAGGAAATTGCAGACGTGGGCAAAAGTGAACAACGAGAATTGGCGAATCGCATGGCGGTGTTGTTGTGTCATTTATTAAAATGGCAATATCAACCTGCAAGACAAGGCACAAGTTGGCAATTGACCATTAAAACGCAACGGGAACGCATTAAACGGCGTTTAAAACAAACACCCAGTTTAAAAAACTGTTTAACCGATGAAGATTGGTTAGCAGACGCATGGGATGATGCGCGTGATTTAGCTGAAAAGGAAACGTCGATTGCTTATGAAAAATTCCCAGAGTTTTGTCCTTGGACGATGGATGATGTGTTAAGCAATGACTGGTTGCCTAACTAAAAAGATTTTTAGCAGTTCAATGTTGGAGGTCTGGCTTTGCCAGACTGTTAAGCAGAGCTTGACCTCCAAGAAGTATCAATGATTTTTTAACAACCTTAAACTAAACAAAAATATGACTACATTACAACAAACCATAGAAACCGCTTTTGAACAACGCGCTGACATCACACCAGTGAATGCCTCGGCAGAAGTCCGCAATGCCGTGACTGAAACGCTGAAATTACTGGATAGCGGCAAACTGCGTGTGGCTGAAAAAATTGATGGCGATTGGGTGACACATCAATGGCTGAAAAAAGCGGTGTTGTTGTCGTTCCGTATTAATGAAAACCGTTTGATGGACGGCGGCAATACGCGTTATTACGATAAAGTGGAATGCAAATATTCCAATTACACGGAAGAAGATTTTGCCGCAGCGGGTGTGCGCGTTGTGCCGAATGCGGTGGCGCGTCATGGTTCGTTCATTGCATCGGGTGCAATTTTAATGCCGTCTTATGTCAATATCGGCGCGTATGTCGATAGCGGTACGATGGTGGATACTTGGGTCACAGTGGGTTCTTGCGCTCAAATTGGTAAAAACGTGCATTTGTCTGGCGGTGTCGGTATCGGCGGCGTGTTAGAGCCATTACAGGCTAATCCAACCATTATTGGCGATAATTGCTTTATCGGCGCACGTTCTGAGATTGTGGAAGGTGTGATTGTTGAAGACGGTTGTGTAATTTCGATGGGTGTTTATATTGGACAAAGTACCAAAATTTTCAACCGCATGACAGGTGAAATCAGCTACGGTCGCATTCCCGCAGGTTCTGTGGTGGTGTCTGGGAACTTACCCTCTAAAGATGGTTCTTATAGTTTGTATTGCGCGGTTATTATTAAACAAGTTGATGAAAGAACGCGTAGCAAAACAGGCATTAATGAGTTATTGCGTGATTAAGTAACTAGTTCTTTAACGACTGCCAGTTCTTTAAGAATTGACAGTCGTAATTGTAATATTTTGTAACTGGTGTTTACATACCTATAAGGAAAAACCAATGAGTTAAAAAATTTTCGATTCGCTACAGCCATTGATTCTTCCAAGAGTTTGCGTAACATATTTGTAAGTTTAGGGCATTTTTATATGAACGACGACCATAATATTCTTCTTTCTTCATCAATTAAACCCGTTCAAATAGATGTACATGATTTGATAATCGGTATGTATGTTTGCAAACTTGATAAACCATGGTTAGAAAGTCGTTTTTTATTTCAGGGCTTTGAGCTAAAAAATCAGGCAGATATTGATGCAGTAAGAGAAGAATGCAGCTTTGTATTCATTGATATCGAAAAGCAAACCCGAACGCCAAAATTTCAGAATAAACATACAGAACAGCAATTAGAAAAGCGATCTACAGCTCCCCAAAAACTATCTTCTTTTATAATAGAAAAACAATCTGCCGTACCCAAAAAACAGTCTTCTTTTATACAAGAGTTCGATCAAGCAGCTTTCACTTATAGGCAAACCAGTGATTTAGTCAGTAGCTTTATGGAAGATGTGCAGCTAGGCAAAGCGATTAATGTAGCAGCTGCCAAAAAAGTGGTTACTGAGTGTGTTGATAGCGTGCTACGTGCCACTGACGCATTATTGTGGATGACGCAGTTAAAACATAGAGACCTATACACCGCTCAGCACAGTATGAATGTATGTATTTTATCTATCGCACTGGGTAAACACCTAAATATTGCTGCTGAAGAGCTTAATAACCTTGGTTTGTGTGGCATGCTACACGACATGGGAAAAATGAAAGTGCCTTTGGATATTCTTAATAAACCCGAAAAATTAGAACCTGATGAATTGAAAATCATGCAAAGTCACGCGGCGAAAGGAGGAGAATTATTAACAGCTAGCAAAGGTATATATGCGGGTGCGATTGATGTGGCGCATAGTCATCATGAACGTTTAGATGGCAAAGGCTACCCTCGTCAGCTAACCGATACGCAGATTAGCCTTTACAGCCGCATAGTGACAATTGCGGATATGTATGATGCCGTCAGCAGTGATCGGGTTTATAAAAAAGGCAGAAGTCATCTCGAAGCTATTAAGATTATGACAAGTATGTGCGGAACTCAATTGGATTCAGTATTGACTTATAAATTCATTGAATGTCTAGGGATTTATCCCGCTGGTAGCGTTGTTGAGCTCAATAGTGGCGAAGTGGCGGTCGTGCTTGAAGTCAATCCGAAGCATAAGCTAAAACCTAAGATATTAATATTATTAGATAAAAACAAAAACCATCAACCTTTGCAGATAATTGATTTATTTTTAATGACTGGTACTGATATTAACAATCGTACCATTAAAAACACTATCAGCCCCAGTCTGTACGATATTGATTTGAAAGAATATTATGAACAAGGTCTTATAGGGTATGGTCATTTAGCAAAGGGTTTTTAAATACATTCACTAAGGCAAATACGACAAAAATAATTGAACTAGCAGATGACGCGATGTTTTCTAATATCATTGTGCAAAATTACGAACTATTAAAAATGATTTGCCTATTGATAGTAGAAATAAACCGTTTAGCGGGCATTACTACGCTATCTTTGTTAATGGCGAAAGACAGTGTGCAGATAGTAAGTATTGATAATGAACCTGCTATGCAGATAAAAGCAAAAGAAAACTTACAAGTATGGGTGAATAACAAACGACTGACGTTTTGTGCGAATGACACGCTGAGTGTACTAAACAACATGGCATAACAGTATTGATGTCATAGCGTCTGCTTATACCTTACACAACTTTCTTGCTGACTATCGGGAACAAGTCATTAAAGAAATTTTTCGCGTCTTAAAATCCAATGGTCAATTTATCAATGGTGATCGCTATGCCTTGGATGATGTCAGTGAGTATACTCGTCTGACTCAACAAGAAGTAGCGCAGTTTTTTAAGGTGTTAATCACTGCCAACAAACTCAAGTTACTGGAACAGTGGATTATTCAGTGATGAATCTGAAAATAGAGTAATGCGTGAATCAGTCGCTTTAACACAATTGTGTGCGACTGGATTTACTGACGTTAAGCTGAGCCATCGAAAAACCGTCAATGCCTTAGTGACAGCCACCAAACCCTCAGAGGAGTGAACGTATGTTTGAAATTGCAGAATTAGGACATAGCATTGATAAAAATACCTACAACGAGCAAGTACCCATTCTTAGAACACAATTACTCACTATTCAGCAAACCCTGAAAGAATGTGATTTTTCTGTCATTATTTTAATTTCGGGCGTTGATGGTGGTGGTAAAGGTGAAGTCATTAATTTACTCAATGAGTGGATGGATGCGCGTTATATGCGTACGGTGGCATTTTCTCATCCTAGTGATGAGGAATTAGAACGCCCTAAATTCTGGCGGTTTTGGCGCACACTACCCCCTAAAGGCTCAATCGGTATTAATGTTGGCTCATGGTATAGCGATCCTTTATCACAGCGTGTTTATGGGGACATTGACGATAACGCCTTACAAGTGGAATTAACGCATATTCGCCAATTAGAGCAAGAATTATTTGATGATGGCACGTTAATTATCAAATGTTGGCTACATTTGAAAAAAGACGAACAGAAAAAACGTTTAAAAACACTGGAAAAAAATCCTGAAACCAGTTGGCAAGTCACCAAACGTGATAAACGGCATTTGAAAATGTACGATAATTTTCTAAGCGTTGCCGAAAAAGTGTTAACGGAAACCAGTACAGGTGATGTTCCTTGGCTCATTGTTGATGGTTCTGATATTCGTTATAGCAGCTTAACGGTCGGGCAACATATTTTTAATCGTATTCAACAACATATCACTAAACGAGTGGCAGATAAATTGGTGACTGCGGTTATTGAATCGAATGGTGTCGTACATACCACTCAACAAAATTTATTAGATTCATTAGATTTATCATTAACAATTGATAAAAAAACCTACAATCAGGAACTCGCTTTTTATCAAGGTAAACTCAACAAATTAGCTCGTGAAGCACATAATCAAAAACGCTCTAGCGTGCTGGTATTTGAAGGCTGGGATGCGGCAGGAAAAGGCGGTGCAATTAGACGCTTGACTCATGCCGTTGATGCTCGAAATTATCAAGTCATTCCTATCGCCGCACCGACCGATGAAGAAAATCAGCACCATTATTTATGGCGATTTTGGCGACATATTCCCAGAGCAGGCTTGCTCACTATTTATGACCGTAGCTGGTATGGACGGGTATTAGTCGAGCGTGTTGAAGGTTTTGCAAGTAGCACTGAATGGCAACGGGCGTATTCAGAGATTGTTAATTTTGAGGAAGCTCTCACTGAACACGGTATTTTAGTACTGAAATTTTGGCTACATATTGATAAAGACGAACAGTTACGCCGCTTTCAGGAGCGCGAACAAATCACTTATAAACAGTATAAAATCACCGAAGATGATTATCGTAATCGTGACCGTTGGAATGATTATCAGTTGGCAGTAAATGAAATGGTAACGCGCACCAGCACGCAAAGTTCACCTTGGATATTGGTCGAAGCAAATGATAAAAAATACGCGCGTATTAAAATTTTAAAAACGCTGTGTGATAAATTGGAAAGATATTTAGCGAACGTTTAGCAATTGATGCCTTGCTGTTAGATGACAAGGCATTAAGAAGACAAAAATCGAGTATAGCACTGGATTAATAGAGTCGATTGAAAGCGAGTGATTTTTAAATAATGAGAGTGTCCATTAAATCAATCATAAATTCCATTTCTTCATCTTCCACTTTAGCCCACGCATTAAAGCCTAGACTATTTAACACACTCTTGCCTTTATCATCATTATTCATTGTAAGTAACACTTGCTGAATTTCAGTTCGTCTAGCAATTAATTTAGGTCCTATCATCAACGAATGGTGAATGACGCTAATTTGACTACGCACTAAAATTTTTAACTGTTTTTTAGTTAAATTTGATAAGTCATCAAATGCTTCTGCTAGAAATATACCTACGTCTGCATCTCCCTGTAACAGGCTTTTTGCAATAAGCACATGGTTATTATAAAAATGGGTTTCTATATTATTCGCATTAAGATCACCTGCTTCCAGCATCATCATGCCTATCATGTGAACATCTGGGTCTTGAGTCACGGCAACTTTAATACCCGCTGACAGTTGCGTAACATCATCTATTATGTCATCGACTCTGACAGCAATAATAGCTTCATCAGAAACACCTTCTGCCTTAACTAAGGGTAAAAAACCTTTTTCACGCACCAGCATCGCAGCATCGAACGGGTTGGCATAAATCAGATCAATTTGATTAGCTTGAATAGCATCACGTTGTGCGTGAAAGTTATCATACAGTTCTAAATGTATGGCTTCACCAGTTTGTCTTTGTAACCAAGTATTAAAAATGTACCATCCAGACAAATGATCGGGCGAAAAATCTGGGCTAACGGTAAATATGTACGACATAGTAAACCTCCCTTGTTAAAATAATGTCGGATAAAGTTGAATGCATTCGTTTACTTTTGTTCGAGAAGGTTTTCGGCGCACGGAGGTATATCCCACAACCTGACCATTTCTAATATTAGGAATGACAGTAGCTTTAACCCAATAGTAGCCGCCATCTTTACGCAAATTTTTAACAAAACCTTGCCACTTCTCGCCTCTGTTGACAGTATCCCATAGGTCTTTAAAGGCAACGGAGGGCATATCTGGATGCCTTAAAATGGAATGAGGCATACCAATAAGTTCATGTTCTGTATAGCCAGACATTTCGATAAATGATTGATTGACATGAGTAATAATGCCTAATTTATCAGTGGTTGAAGCAATCAGTTTACCGTCAGGGTAAGGCGTTTCAATGTCCGTGTAAAAAATTTTCCTGCTTCCATCACCATATAAATTAAGCACGGTCTCTTTATAATTGCCAACTATATCTTCTGGCTTCATATCTGAGAGCATAAGATTTATTTCCTGTAATAAATAGCTTGTTATTTACAATAAGTCAGCAATACTAGCGGCGGCTCGTTTCACATCAAGAAAAATCAAACCCAGTTTAGCATTAGGTTTTGCTAACACCGTCAATACTGATTCTGCACCTGCGTAGGTCATTAAGACATAGCCCTTAGCTCCTTTAATCAAGACTTGTTCTAATGTTCCCCTTGCTAATTCATGAGCAGTTCTATCACCCAAAGAGAGCATAGCCGCACTCATTGCCCCTACTCTGTCTTCATCCATGCCAACAGGCAATACCGATGCTATCATTAAACCATCCGTTGATATAACGCCAGATGCTTCAATATCTGCTGAAGTACCATTAAGTTCTGTTAACACAGAAGTCAATATATCTGCTCTCATAATCAGGTTCCTTTTTTTATTGTGTGCGTAATATTAAAAATCAACTACTTTTATCCGCGTAGCGTAAGCTTAAAGCCCAAACCAAGGAAACAAAATCAGGTTGGTTAAAATGTGGAATACCAGAAATAGCAATAACAAAACGATTTTTGCCTATAAATAATGGCCAAAACCCCACATGGCTATTGCCAAATACGTCAACGACTGCCCAAGCATTGCTTGCTAGTCCCATATTATTGTGAAGCAATCGTGAACGACGGTCATGAACAGTTGCAATTTCTGCACTTAAAGCAGATAACTCTTCGGCAACTTCATGAGGAAAGCCACTGCTGACTAGATAAAAACCATCTTGATCTGCCAGTAACACCTTACCATTTTCTGAAATGCTACTGAGTAATTTGGGCAAAACATTTTCCAAAGCCCCTGAGGGATATTCTCGTGCTGGATTAACTCCCTGAATCCACCCCAGTTTTTGACAATGATGAAGTAATTCTAAACATTTTTGTTCATCATCATACCCCATCAACGCTTGTAATGTTTCCAGAGTAAGACTTGGAGTCTGTGTCTGTTGTAGTATATTTTTTAAAAATTGCCGTGGTTTACCAGTCTCTACAGAACTAGCAGAATAATAAGCACCTGCAGGCGTGGGATATAAATAGAGTCCTTCTGTCAAAGAGTAATGACTCATTGATTATTCCTCTAACCCAGGATCTAATGAATAAAGTAACGATTGTATTAAAATAGAAACATCGTTTCTAACTCTGGCATCAACAGCAAAAACAGGCAATTTTAACCCCATGCCACCTAGCTGACCTTGATAATTTTCAATGGTTGGTTTTGCACTTATATCCATTTGTGTGACACCGATAGCCACAGCTGTATCACCAATAAACTTGTCGAACGAATCCAAAAAAAACTTCATATCCACAAAAGGGTCAGTACGAGTATTATCAAGCAACAACACCAAGCCGATTCCACCTGTCACTAAAATATCCCACATAAAATCAAAACGTTCTTGTCCTGGTGTACCATAAAGATGAAGTTTCTCACCGCCTGGCAAATTCATAACACCGTAGTCCATCGCGACGGTGGTTGCTGATTTTTTAGATTTGGCCATGTCGCTAGCTGTGGCATCCGTTTTTATGGGGGGCAGATCACTAATAGAATTGATAGCCGTAGTCTTACCAGCACCTACAGGACCTGTAAAAATAATCTTATATTGACTCATAATTAGTTGTTCCGTAAGGCTTAAAATTAACCGCGTAGTTTACTCATGATTCGACTGAGAAATCCTTTATTTTTGTTTGCCTTAATTTCAGATGATTGTACTATTACGACATCGGACTTTCTTCTCGCTTGCCCTGTTAAACCTAAAGCATACGCTGCACTGATAAATACAAAAACATATTGAGGCTTGATATTTAGCACCTCTGCAACATTAGCCAAGGTTCTAGGTCCTCGGATTAACAGTGCAGAAATACGCAACGCATGAGGCGTAATCAGCAATCGAGTAAAATTAGGCCAGCTTTTTAAATAAACAGGTTGTGTAACATCGATAGCAATAGGATAACGCCCCCTTGATGCCCAACAGGCTACTTTCCAGAGAAACGCATCCATACTCTGAAATTTGTCCAATGACCTAGATGAAGAAGACGATTCAAACGTTAGAGAGGTTGTCGATATTTTCCCCTCTAAAGTATGGGCGATGGTCAATCCAGAAAATGATCGAAGTTGCTTATCGTCTGCATCAAGCCAGATTTCATTATTTTTCGGAAAAATAATAACAGGACTCCAAGCTAAATTTAACTGCATGATTTCTCCCTGTTTACGACTTATTTTAAAGGCGGATTCAACATAACCTTGAAAATAATCTTTTGGATTATATTTTGCGACAGCAAACTGACTGGGATCATTAACATCAAGACCTGTAACATTGCCAATAAACGCATTAAAGCCTTTCTCATTTAACTGCATCGCAGCTTGATGTTTTGCAGTCTTTTTCCGTTCATCATTATCAATAACAAATGATTTAAGATTGGTATTTTCTGGCTTTTCAATATCAGGTTGAATGTGATCAACATTAACATCTAGCTGAGCAGCTTTAGCTTCGTTTTGCTTTATTTTCCTCAAAAAAGTCGAGGCTTTATCAAAAGCCGCTAACATATCATCTGTTTTTACAGGTTTTTTGACATAAAAAACATGAGCTAACCCGCCATTATGTAGCGAGAGTGCAATAACAGGTCTCTGAGGTTTTTTCGCACGATGCGCTTCCATTAACTTTTCAACACCTACTACATCGGCATCGAAAACATCAATATCTGCTTTACTATCACTGACAACCACAGCAACACCTCTACACGGTCCTTGCAAATACATCTCCATTGTTTTGGCTGTACGTTCTTCCATGCTGTGTAGTGCAACCTTTAATGGACTTTTGGTTTTATCCATTGTTATTCTGCCCTTCAAAATAATTATTTAATTGATTCCAGTCATCTGTCACACTGATTCCTAGCCGAGTTAACCTAGCTAACATTTGGTGAAATCGGAATGAATCACCAGTCAATTTATAAAGATTACATAGCTCCTGTTGCAAGTCTTTTCTATCTGGCTGCGCTAAAATGGCTTCCTCAAGTACTTTTTTTGCCTCATCTAGCTGACTATATTCGATATGATCGAGTGCAATCATTAAGGGATCTTTTATTTGTTCCTCTTTACCAATCAACTGAACCATTTTGTTGGTACCGACTAATCCTCTACTAAAAACAGAGTATTGATTACCTTGCAATAGATTCACCCCCATGCCGCCATCTTTCAAATAGCACTTAAGTTCCGTGGACTGCTGTGAACTCAACCTAGATTGTGACCCCAACACCATTCTCCAACTAATAGCCTGACCTTTGTGATTTAAAACAACCAAAAAATCAACAATAGCCGCAAATAGCTGGTTATTTAGATTTTTTTGAAAGCAATAATGAATTCGCTGCACATGATTAATGAGACACTTAGGCTTTTTAGTAATCAAAAATACCTGTATCTCTAATTCGTCATCATATTGCGATGTTTCTGTGTTACGCAAAAAACCATCAGTGTTTTGCAGAGAAAAAAAACCACCGTCCCCCAATTTTTCAGCTATAGCATCTTCATCACGGGTAATCAAAGGGACATTATTATTCATAAAATTGCTTAACTGATGTTACGCAGGCTCTCAGAAAAATCAATAGCTGTAGCGAATTGAAAATTTTGTAAGTCACTGATTTTTAGTTATGGAAGCGTAACATTAGTTCTTAATCTCAGTGTTATAGAATAGCTTTAAATTATCATTTTACAAGCTTATTGCCTAATAAAAATCTACAGACCAAGGTATTACCAAGCCTTATTCATGCAGACATTATATGTAAGCATTAAACATTTTTTACAGAGATCATCATCCTTATAAACTAGAAGTTACGCATTGACAG
>DFWO01000096.1 GCA_002380945.1 Methylococcaceae bacterium UBA4132
GGGGGGGGGGGCGGAGAAACGACTAGCTCCAATAATTTGTCCTATCCTGCTATATTTCCTTCCACAGGTGTGACACTCAACGGTACGAAAGGACTGTGGGGTTTAGCTGGGACATTAGGCAATGGTATGTCTTATGGTTGCGCCGTACCTGAAACCATAGGTACTACTACTTATCCGAATACGTCCTGCGTCAATCCTGACGGCACCTATATGACCCTCGCTCAGTGTAGTACTAGCGTTTGCGCTGGTAGCACAGTCGAAGAAATATACTGGCAGAAAAATTCGGCTAACGTATGGCAAGCTGATTCTGTTGGACCGTCCGCTGGCTCACCACAGACAGCTACTCATTTGGACTGGGGCGATAACCTCGAAAGCGTATCATGGAGTGCGAGTTCCATGATCCGTGTGGAAACAGGTCCATTTGCCACTTTAGATTCCCTTCAGACAGGTTTCCAAATGTGGCATGTATTCGGACAGGGAACGACAGAACTGTGGGGCGTTCGTGCTGTCAACTCAAATCAGCCCTATTTGTATGAGTCACTCTATGCCTTTATAAACACGCCGACTGCACGCTTAAATATGACCAAGCTGGAGTCAGGCGCAAGCACTTGTCCAACTACATACACACCCTCTGGATTCAATCCTTTGTGGAATTCCTCTACAAATACTTGGAATAATACGTTTCTACAGCGAGATATTCCCTACACTGCGGAACTAGCTATTAGTGGCAAGTTTGTATATGGCTATGTCTGGAATTTGCGCAAAGACCCTATGCCAACAGGTGCAACCAGCAAGGCAGGCTGGTGGCGGTTGACGTTCTATTCGCCTGAAGTGGAGTTTACCAGCGGAACCTCGCTAGTTCCTCCTACGTTACCAGATGCAATCCCAGCAGGCACAACCATTGCAGCCGTACCAGCAGCGGAAGAATCTGATACAGGTCCGCTTTACCTGCCTGTTATCGATTCGGTGAATAATTTAACTTATATTGATATTTGCATCACTGAGAGTAATGGCGGTGGTGGCAAAGGCGGCGGCGGTAGTAAACCATAAAGTTAGGTTATCTAGCTTCAATTAACAACCAAGTTAAACAGGCAGATTATAAGGGGTGGGCGCGATACATTCGCGCCCACCTGAGTGTAATTCTGCACTGTATTACTGTAATCCCCTAATAACACCACTTAACGTTTCCAAAAAACGTTTATTCGAAATATATATCAGATAGGGGTGAAGAATCCTCGCCTCGCTCATAAATGTTCCGATAATAGAATAAGATGAGGACATTATCATGGACAAGCAAACTCTAAACTGTACGATGGCTATTGTTGCAGCCTTAGCTGTCTCGGCGACCGCCACGTCAGTAGTAGCATCTCCGCCATCACCCAGTTTTAGCTGGCAAACGGTAGTCAATAACGGCGATTACATACCGACTGCAAGCTGTAATCCAACAACGCCGACTTCCCCACCGTGTCGAAAATTTAACAGTTACAATCAACCTTCTGTCAACGAGAAAAATCTGGTGGTTTTTCGCGCACGCAGCAAGGGAGGTTCAGGTGGCGAACCTGTACACGGTGTCTACACACGCGATATGGACACAGGCGGCGCAATAGTCAAAATCCTTGACCGTGACACGCTAGTGCCAGAACCCAATAACCTAAATTCAAAATTTGTAGAGCCACCGTCATTTCCCCGTATTGATATGGTTTCGTCCATGATTGCTACGCGGGGCAATCATCAACCTGTATTTGAATATATACCGCCGAATGAGACAGATACTACGAAGGCAGGTACGACAGGCATTTATACCAACCCCTTCGGTTCTTTGATTACAGGTGTCAGCAAATTGGGAATCGTTCCCGAATTTTCGTTTTTTCAAGTACCCGAATTTCCCAGTGTGGCTTTTGATGTTTTTCCTGGTGCGCCTGCGGTGGCTCAAGGCTCAACCATTGTGTTCAAAGGCAATTACACGGTGGGATTAGCCAGCAAGACTGGCGTGTATTACCGCAACCTTGAAAACGGCAATACTCAGCCAGTCGTATTGATTGCCAATAATACGCACACCTTGATTCCAAGTTCCAACAAATTATTTGGCTCTACTGCGCCACCTAGTGCCGTTGGTAAACAAGCCGTATTTGCGGGTTTTGATAATGAGGAAAATCCAACAGCAGGAGGTATCTATCTTGCACCATTGGAAACTTACCAACTTAACAAGCAACCTAAACTGAGAACGTTGGTCCGTATAGATTCGCAAGTTCCTGATGAACCTAAGAACGCCAAGTTCAATAAACTCGGTGAAGGTGTCTCCTTCGATGGTCATTATGTAGCATTTTGGGGCGCATGGGGGGAAGAGAACAAAAAAGTGCGTCTGTACTGCCCAGAAGAAGGCAACAAAGATCTCAAAGCATACTGTAATAGCACTGCATTGGATCAAGACTCAGTGGGCTGGTATCAAGAAAAACAAGTTCCAGTGAATCAAGGCATATTCGTCTATGATTTAAGAACCAACAAGATTGTCAGAGTGGCTAGAACGGGTACAAAACCTTCTGATTTCTCTGATTTTATGTACTGGAATTTCTCTGGCAAAGCTCCTAGTGTCGGTGAAGGTGGAGAGAGCGATGATGATGGCGAGCTCGCACGTTGGCGGTCTGCCTCGTTCATGGCAGTTTCAAGTAAAGTCGATGATCACGAAGATGGTGTCTACCATACTGCATTCAAGGCAAGAACTGGAATCACTGACGGCAGTAATGTTTATGTGAACCCAGTGGATGGCATTTATCTCAGAGAAGGCACTGAAAAATCTCCGCTGCTCACGCTGGTTAAAACTGGAATGGACGGAACGCTGTTCGACTCTGAGGCTATCGACCCTGACACAAACATGGTACTTCCAGTCACAGAGATGGGGATTGAACGTGACGGTTTCCGTGGTAACTCGTTGGCTATCAACGTGAGCATGGGTACAGAAGAGGCGGGCTGGGCAGGAATTTACTTCACGCGTGTAGCAACTCCATCCAAATAGGGTAGGTAGATAACTTTATCATTTACCGACACGAAACGAATACAACGGGTAGGCAAGCAAAAAGACGCTTGCCTACCCTACAAAATTAGCTGCGTAGGTTGGGTTGCCGCTTTTTGGCAACCCAACAACATCCCCATGCGACCATCATTAAAACCATCGTTTTACAACTGCTCGTGTTGGGCTGGCTTATTGCCAACCCAACCTACAACTTAACGACTGGCGCAGCCTCCAGAAGTTTTTCAGCAACTATCACCATCGGTTCTATATTCATCTTATTTATGAAAGTAGAGTATGTGAGGAGAGCCAATAAATAGCGGGGGTCACTTACCCAAGGCGGCAGATAGCGTGGTGCTTGGCATAATCCCATTTCATAAAGCTGGCAGAGGGCGGGGATGTCCATCATATCCAGTTTGCCGCAGAACAGTAACTTTAAACAGTCGGAACGACCAGCGGCAAAAAAGGCGCGAATGGCATTGCTGACTCCCAGCAGTCCAAATAGATAAACAACATCTTTGGTAAACGGCGCACCACCTGTAATTACGCCGCCCCTAAATACCCGCCTAGCATTCTCAAAAGCTTGATCGGCATCGCCAGCCCGCTCCAGATAATAGCGATATACCTCCAGAAAATCCGCGCCTTCAACTGCCATTTGGATAGCGAAGACTCGATCTGCCAGCCGCCGCATTCGGTCTAATTCCATTGAACCGCTGATAATTTCTGCAAAAACTGCCAGTCCCTCTTGAGTTCGCGTCGTACCTGGATGCCCCGCTGCCAGAATGGGCAGATCAGTCTGGGCGCGACCATTGAGTGAGGTTGCAACATGAATGTAGGCTTCGTGGTTTAAAAGTTGGCTGGCATCACGATCGGTGAAGCGAGCATCACGGCGGATGCTGATAGTAGTCGCTGTTGCTAGGGCATTAGAAGAAAGTTTATCGACCAATTCTATCTTGGGTGCATCCTCGCCAAAATGCTTTTGGACAGCACGCTCAATGTCCTCGCCCACTTCCTCAGCGGAATGATAGTCGGGTGGCGCAATATCCATCTCGATACGAGCAAGTTGGTCAATCGTATCGCAAATACTCTGGGACAGTTCCAAAGGCGTGATGGAATAGTAGCGCAAGGGTGTAGTCGGTTCACCATAAAGCTGACGGGAGTATTCAAAAAAGGCTGGCGTTCCTACGTTTTCGAGCATTCTCGCAGAGCGTTCGAGTGCATCTGCTTGCCGCTCCAGCCATAAATCAATGGGGGACATAGGCACAATCAAGCGTCGTGCCTCACGCACTGCATCCAAGACAGGCGTAGGATTAATAGGCGTGTAGTTTACTTGGGGAAGTTCTTTAGCGTTTTTGGCGAAAAACACTTCTTTCACTTCGGTAGACCAACCGATAGTCCGTAAGATGCGAATTGGACGACTGGCTTGATACAATATACTAGCTACTTTGCGAATTCGGTCTTTTTCGCGATTGCTGACTTTAGTATTCATCTTTATTTTCTCCGTGAAAAATGAGATTGTTAACGTCGGCTTATTACCCTAGCCATACCCGTTGAATTGGGGTCTATGAAGTAATGGAACTCTTATTGTTGTGGTCAAGTTTTTTCAGACACCACAGTAGGTTATTTTACTACCCTTTTTTATTCGTAGACATTGAGAGACAGATAGCCCGATAATGTTGAATGTAAGCGTTGGCAATTATAAAAGCCGACCATGTAGTCAGTGATATCGAGAATAGCTTCTTGATGATTGGCGTATTGACGTTGCCAAACGCGTTCGATTTTTAGAACCTGTTTTAAAAGTCTCGCTGTAGTCCACAGCTATAGGCGTGCGAGCATTAAGTTAATCATTGCAATGTGAATAAAAGCGGTACTCGAATCAGTCAGCACCTCATAATCTTTACTGAGTCGGAGATAGCGATAAAGCCAAGCGAAGGTACGCTCAACGACCCATCGGCGTGGGAGTAATTCAAAGCCTTTTACCGTATCAGACCGTAATACAACATCCCAAACAATCCGAAAACTCCCAAGAATCCAAGCCGAAAAGTCTTTGCCTCGGTAGCCACCATCTACCCAGACGCGGCGTATCTTTTTACAGCTTCCCGTGAGTGAGGCGAGTATCATCCGCACGCCCTCTCTTTCGGGTACATTCGCCGCCGTGACCACAACGACCATTTTTTATCAGCTCTATACTTTCACAAGACCAACATCGGTAGATTATTTTTCTTCTATCCTGATAGAAATTATCGGCTATCACTACAAATTTAGCCACTACCCACAATTTAAGGCTCTTCTTGTTGACAGTTTGGGTGATTAAAGTGAATTGATAGAACATACTGAAATCTGAGTGTTTTACTACGCTACATACAGACATAGCGACGCAACGATGGAGTCCATTGTATTAAACGGTGCGGTTAGTGTAGCATTGCGCTATTTATCGTCTAACCTCATCGTTTATTTATGAATAGCTTCACTCTGATTTTTTTAATCGCTTTAACCCTGTCTTCTGGCATTCAATTTTGGTTGGCTAAACGCCAATCTTTGTACGTTGCTGCACACCGTGATGCAGTGCCTGAAGCCTTTAAAAACACCATTTCGTTAGCCGCTCATCAAAAAGCCGCTGACTACACATTGGAAAAAGGCAAGCTGGGGCATATTGATAGCATCGTTGGTATTGTTGCTTTGTTACTGCTCACCTTGGGGGGCGTTATTAATGCCACTTTTAATTTTTGGGCTTCGGTGATGACTTCGCCTTTAGTGGCAGGGGTTGCGGCAACGGCAACGATTTTTCTCATTATGACTTTGATAGAACTGCCTAGTAGCTGGTATCAAACTTTCGTCATTGAAGAAAAATTTGGTTTTAATAAAAGCACGGTACAACAATTTATCAAAGATCAATTGATGCAACTGGGTTTAGGTGCGGCAATCGGTTTGCCGTTATTGGCGTTAATTCTGTGGGTTATGGATGCCGTCGGTTCGTTTTGGTGGTTATGGGCGTGGGGTATTTTAATCAGTTTTTCCTTATTAATGAGCTGGCTATACCCTACCCTGATTGCACCGTTATTTAACAAATTCACCCCAATGGAAGACGGCGCATTAAAAGACCGTATTTCTGGCTTACTAAGTCGTTGTGGATTTAATAGCCAAGGCATTTTTATCATGGATGGTTCAAAACGTTCAGGACACGGTAACGCTTACTTTACTGGCTTAGGCAATAATAAACGTATCGTGTTTTTTGATAATTTGGTGAATTCCTTGGATGATGAAGAATTAGAAGCGGTACTGGCGCATGAATTGGGGCATTTTAAATGCAAGCACGTTGTTAAAATGTTAGTAGCGACTTCGATTTTGACATTGATTAGCTTTGGTGTGTTAGGTGTGTTAATCAATCAAGATTGGTTTTACACAGGCTTAGGTGTTGATGTAGCACAAAAATCTAATGCCGTTGCTTTATTATTATTTATGTTAGTGTCATCCAGTTTTACCTTTTTCATTCAACCTATTAGCTCGTATTTTCAACGTAAATTTGAATTTGAAGCCGATGATTTTGCCGCTAATCATGCCCAAGCCAGTAAATTGGTCAGTGGTTTGGTGAAATTGTATGAAGAAAACGCCAGCACGCTAACACCCGATCCGCTTTACTCTGCCTTTCATTATAGCCATCCGCCTGCGGCTATTCGTGTCGCTCACCTTGAAGCCAAAGCCTAATGGCAGCCTTAGAAGGCTTGGTAATTGCCCATTTAGGTCAAGGTATTGCGGTTGAACATGATGACAAAATAGTGTTATGCCAAACCCTGCGACGGTTAGACACCGTCGCAGTGGGTGACCGTGTGTTATGGACACAATCCGCACTCGACCAAGGGCGCATTGAAACTATCCTACCACGCCGTTCTTTACTGGCACGCCCGTCTCGCAATGATAAAGTACGCCCTGTTGCCGCTAACATCGACACCATTTTTGTGGTGTTTGCTGTTGAACCCGCCTGTGATTTTTTGTTAGTCGATCAATATCTGGCAATCTGTGAAAATCTCAACATTGACGCAGCTTTGATACTCAATAAATCCGACTTACCGCCCTCTGATAGCATCGAACAAGAACTACAGACTTATACACGATTAGGCTACGCGCTGTATCGTGTTAGTGCGACAGCCGCACACGGGCTGGATGAATTAAAAAACATACTTAACAATCAGGTGAGCATTCTGACAGGACAATCGGGCGTAGGTAAATCCTCGCTCACTAACACACTGATTCCCGATAAAGACTTAAAAACCAATACGGTGTCCGCGATTACCAAACATGGCAGACATACTACCACTGCCGCCACCTTATACCATCTGCCCGAAGGCGGTGATTTAATCGACAGCCCTGGTGTGGCTATTTTTGGTTTGGCTGGATTGTCTGAAGCGGATTTAGCTTACGGCTACCGCGAATTTCAACCATTCATTCATCACTGTCAGTTTAATAACTGTCGGCATGTGCAAGATAAGGGCTGTGCAGTACGGGTAGCAGCGGAAAATGGCGAACTATCAATGACTCGTTATCAGCGGTTTTTGAAGCTAAGAGAAAAAATGTAACGTATCATTAATGTCCACGAAAGACACGAAAGCGAGTGATAAAAATCTACCAAACGACTTGTAGAGACGTTGCAATGCAACGTCTCTACAATGCAGACATTACTCATAACCTTAATTCAACATAAGCCTCATAAAGAAACTAGCATTGTTAATTAAGAATAGTTAG
>DFWO01000097.1:0-2205 GCA_002380945.1 Methylococcaceae bacterium UBA4132
CCTCCGCGCCCATAACTCTTGCAGATATATGGTTGTTTCCCATTGCCAGAATGACCATTTTTTATCAGCTCTATACTTTCACAAGACCGACATCGGTAGATTATTTTTCTTCTATCATGATAAAAATTAGCTGCTATCACTACAAATTTAGCCACTACCAAATTACCAAAGAGGAAAATAAAATGACTAATAAAGTGAAAGCAATGGGATTTATATCAGCTTATGGTTATTCAAGAAAAGTTACAGATGTTAATCTGATTTAAAAATTAACCGACTTTCTCACTATTCAAAAGCCACTATGTATCATAAAGTGTACACGGTGGCTTTTTTTAATTATACAAACTCTACGCTAGCTATAATCCCCCAACTTTAGGTAATATGTCATTCTAAACATAAACTGGACTTATGAGATTTTACCATGACTAAAACTATCGTTTTAACGGGCATTACTACTACGGGTACGCCGCATTTAGGTAATTATGTGGGAGCTATTCGACCTGCTATCGCCGCGAGCAAAGACCCCAGTGTCGCGCCGTTTTATTTTTTGGCTGATTACCACGCCTTAATTAAATGCCAAGAACCTGAACGCATACGCCAATCCAGTTTAGAAATCGCGGCAACTTGGTTAGCCTTGGGCTTAGATACTTCCAATGCTGTGTTTTATCGCCAATCTGACGTACCTGAAATTTTAGAACTATCATGGATGTTAAGCTGTGTGGCTTCCAAAGGTTTATTAAACCGAGCGCACGCTTATAAAGCCGCTGTCGCTGATAATGAACAAAGTGGCGAGAATGATGCTGACAAAGGTATTAGCATGGGTTTATTCGGCTATCCTGTGCTAATGGCAGCCGATATTTTGATGTTCAATGTTCATAAAGTCCCCGTTGGTAGAGATCAAGTACAACACATTGAAATGGCAAGAGATATGGCAGGACGCTTCAATCATATCTATGGTGAACATTTTATTCTGCCCGAAGCAGTAGTTGAAGAACATGGTGCGACCTTAGTCGGTTTAGATGGGCGCAAAATGAGCAAATCTTATAACAACACCATTCCCCTGTTTGAACCTGAAAAGAAATTACGCAAACTCATCAATAAAATCAAAACCAACTCCTTAGAACCAGGTGTGCCTAAAGACACCGATGGTTGCGCGTTGTTCAGTATCTATAAAGCCTTTGCAACGCCTGCACAAGTTGCCGAAATACGCCAACGTTATGCCGATGGCATTGCATGGGGCGAAATGAAACAAGTGTTATTTGAACTGATTAACGACCACATCACGCCTGCCCGCGAACGCTATGAAGCCTTATTAAATGCACCTGAACACATCGAAGAACAGTTACAAGAAGGTGCAGAAAAAGCGCGTGCTATTAGCGTGCCGTTCATGAAAGAACTGCGTAACGCGGTCGGCATCGCTAGGATAGGCGCGTGAAATCTGAAAAATTTAGCGATTGGTTAAGACAATCGCTATTGTTTATTAATCGTGAGCCACTGGCATGGCTAGGCTACACCTTATTTATGGGTGTCGTATTAGTGCTAGGACGAATTTCCTCAGCGTTGGGAATTTTCTTATCGGTAAGTTGTTTATTTGTCGGCGTGGGTATTGCCAAATATATCGACATAAAATCCAGCGAGCAACCCGTTAGCTTATCTTTCGCGATTAATAAAAGCCTGCCGTTAGCCATTTTAGCAGCCAGCACGATTGTATTGTGCTGGTTTGTATTTATGGTACTGGCGAATATTTTTTCTGGCGAACCTGAAAAAATCGGGCAGTTCTTTTTTTACTGGCAACTAACCCCAGAAAACCTAAACCATAAATCCAGCCGTGAACTAGCGAGTTGGCTTTATGGTTATGCCAATGTTGCGCTAATTTTTACCCTATTAATGATGACTACTTTTGCCAGTTGGTTTAGTCATTCTTTAATGCTGTTCAAAAATCATACTTGGAGTACCGCCAAAGAACGCGGCAATCAAGCCGTGGCTAAACATCAAAACGCCTTGTATAAATTACTGGGCTTTTTGTTTCTTGAGGCTGTACTATGCGCTTCAGTCACGCCGTTATTAACGCCCGTGTTATATATGCTCACCTCTACATTGCTGTATATTTCTTATCGGAATGTATTTGAAAGTAAAGTTATCTAGCATCGTCCTCACCCTCGCCTTGTGATCTGGCTTGATCTGTCAACACTTATCAGGACAAAAAGT
>DFWO01000097.1:2532-2685 GCA_002380945.1 Methylococcaceae bacterium UBA4132
TTTTTTCGCCTGATCTCTGGTTAAATAATCATGCAAAAGTTATTATGAATTTTTCGCCAGTATTTCTCAAAATATCTAGCACCTGATTTTTCAGGTGATTGAAGCTTTGATAAGCATCGAGTGTCAACCATTCATATTTAACCTTACGCCAGA
>DFWO01000168.1 GCA_002380945.1 Methylococcaceae bacterium UBA4132
CCTGTTTAGTGTAGCCACATCAGTATCTTGTTTAGTATAGCTAAATCATCATGTAATAAATCGTCAATCTCCATAATCACTCGTTCAGGTTTGATGTCCGTTAAACAGCGTGTATGACCTAAAGGACATTCGCGTTTGAAACAAGGGGAACAATCTAAGCCTAAATAGATGATTTTGGCTTTGTCGCTTAACGGTGGGGTGAAGTTGGGGTCTGATGAGCCGTACAGGGCGATAAGGTTTTTATTTAAGGCACTGGCAACGTGCATTAAGCCAGAATCATTACTAACTACGACATCGGCTAGGGATAATAATTCTACCGCTTCGTTAATGCTGGTTTTGCCACTCAGGTCTAAACAGCGGTTATCGGTGAGTTGGTTAATTTCTGCGGCAACGGCTTGGTCTTTGGCTGAACCGAATAGCCAAACTTGCCAGCCTTCGCTAATTTTATGATTTGCAACTTCAGCATAATGGGCAACAGGCCAGCGTTTGGCTATACCGTATTCTGCACCCGCACACAGAGCTAATACTTTGCTATTTTCTGGCAAGCCGTAGTGTTGTTTGAGTTGCGCTTGACGGTCTGGATTGACGATAAAAACGGGCGTAGGGCAGGGTGGTACGGTATTGGAATTTGGATAAGCTAGCGCGACGAATCGTTGTACAGTTTTGCTTAACACGGTTTTATCCAAACGGCGCACATCGTTGAGTAAGCCCCAGCGACATTCGCCAATATAACCTGTTCTGACTGGGATATTGGCAAAAAATGGCGTGAGAGCAGATTTCCATGTATTGGGTAATAGTATGGCTTGGTCGTAAGAATGTGAGCGCAAAGTTTTACCCAGTTTAACGCGCTCCATTAAACCCAGTTTGCCGCGCGTAACGGGCATAGGAATTGCCAAGGACACTTCGGGGATATGAGAGGTTAATGCCAGTGTCCAAGGCGGTGCAATCACATCTATTTGGCAATCGGGATGCTGTTGTTTTAGCGTGATGAACAGGCTTTGTGCCATTACCATATCACCCACCCACGATGGGGCAACGATTAAAATACGCATAGACAATCCTTTATTAGTTACGGTAGCCCGTATGGAGTACAACGGAATACGAGATAAAATTGCAGTGGTAATGATAATCCCGCATTCCGCAAAGCTCCATGCGAACTACTTGTTCCACAATTGAAAAAATTTTTCAGCACACAAGGCAGACATTTTTTTCAAGTGTTCTTCGGTTAAGAGTTCGCCTTCTTTTGCACCGCAATTATCCCAAGCATATTTAAGAGCTATATCAAAAAGATTATCGGCCCTTTTTTTATTATTTTTAGCTTGAATAATTGGCATTATTTGCTCAAAAGCTTTATATATAGAGCGATTATACAGTTGTGTATTGTTATAAATATCCTCAATATCTTTTTCTGAAAGAAGTAAATTAACTTCGATTTCCAAATTTTTAGATGAAACAAGGTCTATTGCATAAACATGAGTAAAATTTTGTCCGTCATAGCTATCTGAAAGAATAGCAACAATTCGATGTATTCCGAAATACTCTATATATCCAAATAGTTTCCCTAATTCATTATTGCCTGTTATTGCTATGCAATGGAAAATCGTGTCTGATGGGCGATTTAAAACTAAATCCCGCTCATAAAAGTATCCAAAACAAGGTTTGTAATCATTTTTTAGATATTCAAGACCTACCGAAAAGATTTGGGGTTTTATGTCATAATAAGCCGCTAAAGCTAAACATGACTTAATAACTGATTTACCAGATTCTTTATCTTCAATAAATTCAAAACTGGTTTTTAAAACCTTATTTGAATAATCTTCTGTAACTTTAGCTTGATTAAATGGCGTATCAAAATCTGCGTTTGGAAAATCCTTTTTAGCACGATCAACGATTTGTTTTAACTGTTTTTTATTTGCCGCTTTTATAGATACCTGTTGTATCGAGTCGTGATAACTTTTTTCGTAAACAGGCTTAAATATTGTATAAGTTCCATCTGAACGTAAAAGCAAATCGTCTCCAAGTATATTGTTTACTTGTTGTGAAGGAGCGTTCCCATTCTCTCTAGTAACGCCAAAAAATAAATTGAAGAAATTTAGCTGAGAAGCCAATTCAGCATCCCAACTACCGCCTTTTTTATTATTACAATCCTTGCAAATAAAGCCTTTAACTTTGAGTCTTCCACCTATTGCCTGTGGAATGATATGTTCCTTTGAGTCGGTTTCGTTTGTTATTTCACAATCGCACAAAGCACAGTTAATTCTTACAGAGTTTTTCATGGTGTTAATTATATTTTCATTGCTCCAGCCAACCAGTAAGATGGGTAGAACGCAGTGAAACCCATTGTTTCAGGTTTTTAGGCTTGTTGATGGGTTACTAACCTAACTCACGCAACTAACGAAACAAACGTAACAGCGGTTTACGGTAGATAGTCAAATGCACGCCTAAATTAGCGAGAAATACATAGCTGGTTAAGCTATGCCTGCGTTTCCAGTGTTTCGGGCGCATAACCGCGAATGCTACCGACGCGCCTAAACTCACTAACATGGCTATTTTGTTATAGCGGCTGATATTCTTTTTGGATAACAAAGACTGCGAAACAGAAAGCTGACCTAATACGTTATCAATAGATGAATCAATATTGGCTTTTAATACGCCGATGTCTATAGCACTTGGGTCAAAGCGCACTAATAAGCTCCCCGTATGAATATTTTCTTGCAATTTGGTAATCGCGGCTATGTTCAATAACTCTTTTTTCAGCGCGTTAAGTTTTAGCTGATTGCGTAGATTTTTATCACGAATCCTGATACGACCTGATGACGATGATACGATTCTGCTCATTCTGCAATTTTAAATGTGTTGTTCTTTTGATTATTTAACGAAGTTAAAACTATCAGCAACGGGTTCGATTTGAAACACGCGATTGGGCATTTTGGTGTTATAGGTTTTTTCTTTGCCGTTTTTGTCGCGTTCGCGCAATTTGAAGGTATTGCAGTCGGCGATAAGGTGTGTGCCGAACGGGGTTTCAATTGCGTCTTGTACCCATTTAACAGGGAAATACTGATTAGTACCTGCAATCCGTTCAGTCAAATTAAAGTCTTTATCGAATAATAATACTTCACCTTTACGCGAGTTGGACAGCATATAACCGCCAGAATGCGGGCGGATATGGTGTGCGCCGTTTAAATCACTGATGACGATCTCGGTTTCCAAGGTATTTCTGTCAATGCGAGCGACTTTGCCTTGGTAAAATAAAATCGTCAGCACTTTGCTGTTATCGTAAGGATCAACGATAGCAGAATTCAAATGCGTAGTTTGCAAACGACCAGGGTAATTTTTTAAACGGTGATCCATGGTTTTATCAATGACGCGCATACCACTACCGCCATACGCCTGATCATAACCATGTTCAGTTGCCCACCATGACCAAATCAGTTCGCCCGATAAATCAAATTCTAACACCGCATCCACACCACTGGCGGTGACTAATAAACCGCGTTCGGTGCGACGTAGTGAACGCACTTGAGTCAATAATGGGCTACGAATTTCTAAATCAATTTCGCCGTTATCATTGAGGCGGGCTATATGTTCATCACCTGATACGCCGTCCTCGCTACAGGGTAGTCCTGTAATGAAATATAAGCCTTCCCCTGCGACATATTGCAAGCCAAACGGTTTAATCGGGTGAATTTCGCCCAGTGATTTAATGCCACCTAATTCGCCGTTATGTTCAAATAACTCCAATTTTCCGCCTGGTAAACCGCGAAATACATCATTGGATTTATCTTTGCCTCGAATGATACGGTTTAATCTAAATTTGACATAATCCCAGTTAGTTTGTGGATAGGAAACGACGAATTTCATGCTGATTGCTCTTTTAGTTTTGAATGGGTGATGTTAACGCATGGATTTTAAACGACCCGATTTTTTGAAAAATCGCATCGTTAAGAATGCACAGGTCATAATGACGGTGATGGCAATGAGTACGGTTTGATAATTGCCCAGTTGATTGGTTAAGTGTAATTTCCAAGCGATGATGGCAACAGGCACCATCACAGACATAAAAATTGTACCACCGTCTTTGACTGCTACAGCAGGCCAATCAAACACATAACCTTTAACAGTGTCGGAAATGCCTGTCAGATTAGGAATCCAGCGCGGTACATCGTTACAAAAATCAGCGTAAGCTTGACCAAATTTTGCACTTAAAAACGTTTCTTCACTGTGAACAATCAAGCGATAAATGATTAAAAACGCGACTGAACCAACGATAATACTGCCCCAATTACCCGCAACAAATAAGTAACCAATCGCAATGAGCTGATTACCCACATATAAAGGGTTACGGCAATGGGAAAACAAACCGCCTGTCACTAAATCCTCGGCGTAAATGCGTCGATTACGTCCACCACGCACGATGTAATCAAGTCCGATAGTAACGATACGAAACGTTTGTCCTAAGGCAACCATCAGTAAACCTGCGCTCATAATATAGCAACTCGTAGCATCAGTTAGCGCGACAGGTGGCCAAATGAAGAACAGGGTTAAAATAAAGGCAGGAAAGAGATAATTGCGGGTATGGAAAAAAAAGTTTCCCCATTGATTAAATAAATCAGTCATAGGTTTAAATTTTGTCTGTGAATACGGTTAATTTTAGAAATGCTAGTTGCTTAAAGTTAGCAGGGGGAATTCTGATGTGAACAAGGCTGTAATGGCAAATTTTAGGCAAAAAAAAGGGACTACATGGTAATCCCTATTTTTCTTTGGTACCGAGAGCCGGAATCGAACCGGCACGATGTCACCATCACCGGATTTTGAATCCGGCGCGTCTACCAGTTCCGCCATCCCGGCACAGAACGCATATTATAGGCAAAGCATTTTAAAAATGCTAGTCTATTTTTAAATATTTTTACTAATTTGAGTTTACTATGAAAAAAAGTGATTTTAACTACCAGTTACCCGATGCACTAATTGCCCAAAAACCCTTAGCAAACCGTAATGCCAGTCGTTTGTTATGTATGAATCGAGACATGGGGATTGTAGTTGATAGGCGATTTACCGATTTTATTGATTTAATCAATGACAAAGATTTATTAGTGTTTAATGACACTAAAGTGATTCCTGCACGACTATATGGTCAAAAAATCAGTGGTGGTAAAGTAGAAATTTTGCTGGAACGTATAATTGATGAGCATCATGCTATTGCCCACATTCGTGCCAGTAAAGCACCGAAAGCTGGGGCAATCATTGAATTAGCGGAAGGTTATCGTTGTGAAGTGCAGGGTAGGGAGGATGATTTATTTGCCTTGGAATTTAAAGGTGACGACAGCATTCTCAATATTTTAGAAAAAATTGGGCATATTCCTTTACCGCCTTATATTACTCGTGCTGATGATGAAAGCGATACACACCGCTATCAAACCGTGTTTGCTAAACAAGCGGGGGCAGTTGCCGCACCTACAGCGGGTTTGCATTTTGATGATGAGTTAATGGCAAAAATTCAAGCTAAAGGCATACAAACCGCGTTTGTTACTCTGCATGTGGGTAGTGGTACATTCCAACCTGTGCGCGTTGAGAACCTAGAAGAACATTTAATGCACAAAGAATATTTCATTGTGCCGTCGGCAACCGTCGAGGCAGTTCAGCGAGCAAGAGCGCGAGGTGGGCGGGTGATTGCGATTGGTACGACGGCGGTTAGAGCCTTAGAGTCTGCTTCGCAAAGCGGAACATTACAAGCAAGTTTTGGTGATACCCAGTTATTTATTACGCCCAGTTATGAATTTAAATCAGTTGATGCTTTATTGACTAACTTTCATTTGCCCGAATCGACGTTATTAATGCTGGTTTCTGCCTTTGCAGGTTATCAAGCGATTATGAACGCCTACCAACACGCCATAGCTCAGTCTTATCGTTTCTTTAGTTACGGCGATGCTATGTTTTTAAGTCGTTGAATGAAGTCGAGCATGGTAGGATGGGGTAAATGTAGTGGGTAATGGGTCAAGCTTATAATTTAACCTGAGTTCGACATAAGAAACTAAGCCCTACCGTCATTCTGGCATGGATTGCCAGAATTTAGGATACATGGATGTGTTAAAGTCTCGCCATTTATAGCTTCTGGATTGCGGCAATCCATGCCGCAATGACTGTGATTTGAAGTTTATCAATGATTTCAAAGAATTTTATGTCGAACTCAGGTTAACTTTAACAGAAGCCAGAAAGGTACTTGATAGCCTCGTAGGTGTATGCATATTAATAACAGGTCAACTCTTTTCATATATCAAATTTTGGTAGTCCAACACACTGAGTGAT
>DFWO01000057.1:0-2720 GCA_002380945.1 Methylococcaceae bacterium UBA4132
GTCAATGCGTAACTTCTATTATATATTTCAGAACTGCCATCATATTTTCCATTACTTATAATTTCTGAAACATAATTTTGCCATCCTTTGCCGCTAAATCTAACATCACCTATTTGGCTTTTAATAACCTTTCTTTGTAGTTTTGAATGATAAAAATCTTTAGCTGCTTCAAATAAATCACCATTAGATTTTTTAATAGATTCATTCCAATTTCTTTCATTAATAATCCGTTTAGCCTGTTGTCAACGCTTGCCAGTTAGCTTTTAGGTCTTGGATTCTGTCTAAAATAGCTGAATGGTACATCATGCCCCTCGCTATTATCAAACCAGCCTATAATGTCGCTTATGTCGTAATTCTGCGTATAATCAAACCATCCCAGCTATCAAGCACATACAAGGCATTATCCAGTTCAAGCCACTTATCCATAACCTATTATTTAATTAAGTTAATCGTTTTCGTGTTTGTTATACTTCAGGTGCTGGGTCTGTGGGTAATGGAATACCTGATCGAATCAAACTCATGCAGTCTTTTAATTGTTTGAATAACTCCGTGTAACCCTCTGCTTTATCAGGGTGTGTTTTTTGCATTAACGATTTAAGCGTAGTTTTCATGATTGCTACCTCATCGGGTAACGCGCCATAGTCAAACGGTGTACTGCCAAAAAAGCTAATGCCATATTTAGCCCTGCGTACTTTATTGCAAATGGCTGAAACATCGGCTAACAGTTGATTGCGTTCAATGTGTGCAACGGGTTGATAACGCCTAACCCATCGGGGCAGTTTATTACTGTTGTGAGTTTCTTCTTTGTGTTGACTGACTGCTAATAAACCCGCTTTCACCAAGTCTCTTAAAGTTCTATGAATTTGGCTTTTGCTGGGTGTTTTGCTTATGCCATATTCAGGGCAGTAGTGAACAACAATATCCAAGATGTAATGCAGGCTATCGGCTGAATAAGGCGGTAAGCCGCAATCGTCCCATGTTTCAGATAACAACTGCATAATGAGTTGTCGGTTTTTGGTATAGTGTTTAATGGTCATATTTTGCCTTAAAAAGTTGTACTCTGTCGGCAGTGTACAACTTTGTTTTAAAGCAAATAGGCGGGGTTTTACAGTCGTTCTTTATTTGTTATTAAGCCATTCCTGTTTAACTTGTTCAATAACACTGATTAATAACTGCGGACGAATATGTAAAGTTGTCTTTTTAGGAATATCAGCTAATAACTGCAATATATTATCAGGTGAACGTAAATCACAACGTACAGCACGGATTAATAAACCTAACGTACCATGCACTTTAATATTCAAGTTATTAGCCGCTAAACGTGCTGCGGTATCATCCGTTAATAGCGTATCAATCTCTTGATCTAAACATACATTTAGAGCTTCATATTCACCGCTATGTAATGTAAAAAGCCTTGCCATTGCAGTGACTTTAGGTGAATAAGAAACATCTGAAACATGAATTAGAGCGATACTATCGTTTTTTAATGCTTGTGGACGATGATGTAAAACTTCTACCCAAACGGCATTAGGTACAAAAACAGCTTCATAATTACGCAATACATCTAACGCGCCTAATTCATCTAAATGAATTAATACCCCTGCATCGGCAACCACTAGCGTTTTATTAGTCATTACCACGCAAGCCCCATTCAACATCTTCCTGAATAAAAGCCTCTGTTAATAGCTCTTGATGAGATTCTAAATAGCGGCGTAACGCATCATTAATAATCTCTTGTAAATTACTTGCCCAACCTTGTTGTATTAATAATTCTGCTTGTTGGCATAATTGCTCTGGAATTTCTGCTTGAATGATATTATTCATTTTATATTCCTTAAATTAAACTCGTTTGATTTGACGATTAGCTACTAGACGATTAACGAGATACATTCATTTTTAGCTAAACAGGGTTATTGCAATTTACTTAATAAATCCGCTATTTCTTGGCTTTTCTTGCCGATAAAGTCGATTAAATCGGCAGGTGTGCGATTATCAATGACTTCTTTGCTATTGGGATTCACCGCTTTTAAATCATAAATCACCGCACGAATCGTTTTAGCTTTGCCGTCCAGCTCATTAATTTCTTTTTCTAACGCGCTAATCTTAATTTCTAGTTCTTGTTCTTTAGCGGTATCGCTGGGTTTTTGTTTGCGTAATTCTTTTAAATCGGTTTTTATCGCACTGATGTCTTGGCGTTTTTCATTGGCTAAATTATCAAGCGGAATAGCTTGGTTTTCGGCTTCCTGTTTGCGTTGTTTAAAATCAATTGTCCAACTGTTTTCACTGTCGCTTAACGTAGGCAAACAGGCAAAAAAATCATTAAAATGCTCCAATGTTAAAGGTGTGCGTTTGCCCACTTTGACGGCGGATAAATCGTAATACCAAATTTTATCTGTTGCCCTGCCTTCGGTAAAAAATAACACATTGGTTTTAACACCTGCCCCCGCGCTGGTAAATACCCCCGCTGGTAAACTGACGATACACCACACATGACAATCGTTTAATAACCGCGGTTTAGTATCAACAAACCCCGATTCATTGGTTCTGAATAATACCCCCTCATCCATGACGATAGCACATTGACCACCTGCTTTTAATTTTTCCTGAACGTGCTGCAAAAAACAGATTTGCGTTGCCCCTGTGCCGTATTTATCTTTAACGCCTTTGCCTTCTTTGCCACCAAACGGCGGATTAGTCAAAATCACATCAAACGTGGCGGG
>DFWO01000057.1:2976-3819 GCA_002380945.1 Methylococcaceae bacterium UBA4132
GCATTTTTAAATAAACCGTCATAGGTTATTTCATCCGATAAGGTATTCCCATGACACAACTGCGGTGAATCAATCGAATGCAGAATTAAATTCGCCAAGGCAATCGGATAAACCTGATTATCCTTTTCCTGCCCGTAAAAAGTATTATGTTTTAGCGTATCAATTTCGTGGGCGTTTTTATTGGGAAAATAATTACCGTCTTCATCTTTACCCACCATATATTCCATAGCTTGCGCTAAAAATCCACCCGTACCGCAACACGGATCATAAACCGTTTGTCCTATTTGCGGATTAACCGTTTTAATCATCATGCGAATAACCTCACGCGGGGTAAAAAACTGCCCGCCGTCATTACCTTTTTCGCCCATACTTAATAACAAGCCTTCATACACTTGCGATAAGGTAAAAACGTGCTGATCGGCAACGCTATCACTGCTTAAAGTATGCACTTTATCCAGTATTTCTAATAAATTGTAATCGGTATCTATGCGGGTATTTTCCACGCCCGACATAATCTCACTAATGACTTTTTGGCGTTGACTGGCATTTAATTTAGTTTCCAATTCTTTTAAATGCGGAATTAACTCGCTATTAATCCATTTTTTAACGGTTTCAGTTTTTTGTAATTGATAGCGTTTCCAACCTTGGGCGGTTTCATTATTCGGATTTTCTTTAAAATAATTTTCATCAAATGGTGCAGCCCAATCGTACCAGCGATAAGGTGATATTAACGAGCGTTGATAATATTTACCTTGAATTTCTGCCCTGTCCGCTTCTTGGCTTTCCATTTCATCCAAAATACGCAAAAATAAAATCCAAGTGAGTTCAGGGACATATTGCATC
>DFWO01000057.1:3989-4766 GCA_002380945.1 Methylococcaceae bacterium UBA4132
GTGAGTTCAGGGACATATTGCATCGCGCCTTGGCAATTAGCGCAGCACATAATATCGCAAATAGATTTAATCGCTCGATTAACGGATTGTTGAGAGCTGTGTTTTTTATTATCCATATTATTTTTTATAACTTTCTTTTCCATGTAAAACGCGACCAATAATTACTTTTTCATTAATTTTTAGATGAATCAGCTCTTTATATTGGTTTTGGAATGGCGTTTAAATCTTTAATTGCCGTTTTTCTTAATTCAATCTGCATTTTTTAGGTAATCCGAAAATAAAACCGTTTCTTCATGACGGGTGTTTTTTAACAGATTTAAATCGTCTCTATCTTCTAGTTCTGAATCTATATCAGTCTGTTGGTGCGTTTGTATCACTAGCACTACATCAATATCTTGTCCTGCAAATTCAGGCGGTAATTTAATTTGTACCATGCCATTATTTTCGACATGGGCGGTTAATTGCAGACTTTGCATTTTAAAGTTCTCCTGTAAAGGCTAGGTTTAATAAAGTGGCGGGTAGTTGATTAACCGATTGTTGATTATTATCCATGCAAATAATTAATAGTTATAAATTATTTTATAACAGCGCGTTTAAATCAGCGCATTGCTGTTCAAGTTCATTATCGCTTAATACATCACAGGGAATACCTTTACTTAATAGCAAGTTTAAAAAGGCGCGATAGCTTAAATTAAGGGTTTCGGCACTGAAATATGACCGTTAAGGTATTCCCAAATAATAAAGCCGTGTTTTGAACCTGTTCAACATCTCCGTAAC
>DFWO01000188.1:0-452 GCA_002380945.1 Methylococcaceae bacterium UBA4132
CACTACAAATTTAGCCACTACCTATCTTTTTAGCAAAAAACTAGATGGAGCGTAATGGAATCTAGGTATCTTTTACATTAATTCGTGTAGGATACGTATTTCGCATCCCATATTTAAGAACGCTGCTAAAAATGCTTTTGAACAGCTTTTGATGAATGATTAACTGTCATAAAACATGATAGTGGAAATCAAAGACAATCCCTACTTAGATGGTTAGTTCTAGTTTTTCTTGTTTTTTGTGTCTCTCGCAGGTAAAAATAAACATTGAAAAGTACCGAGATGTTTAGTATCATTCTCAGTCTTTTATCAAGCCTTTAACCGCAAGACAAGTAACAATACATGAAAACATTTAGTGCAAAACCAGAAGAAGTTAAGCGCGATTGGTATGTGGTCGATGCAGAAGGAAAGACGTTAGGTCGTCTAGCTTCTGAAATTGCACTGCGTCTTCGCGG
>DFWO01000188.1:705-4035 GCA_002380945.1 Methylococcaceae bacterium UBA4132
AAACACAAACCAGAATACACGCCGCACGTTGATACTGGCGACTACATTATTGTTGTTAATGCAGAAAAAATTGGCGTTACAGGCAATAAAGAAAAAGACAAATTATATCAACATCACACAGGATACATTGGTAACCTGAAAACTGTTAGCCTAGGTAAATTAAGAAAAACGTTCCCTGATCGTATTCTGACTACTGCGGTTAAAGGTATGTTACCTAACAATCCATTGGGTCGTGCAATGTTCAAGAAATTGAAAGTTTATGCAGGTCCCGCGCACGATCATCAGGCTCAACAGCCAAAAGTTTTAGACATTTAAGCGAGTAGACTATGGCAGCAGCTCAGTATTATGGAACAGGTCGTCGTAAATGTGCAGTAGCACGCGTTTACGCAACATCAGGCACTGGAAAAATCACCATTAACACAAAGTCTCTTGAAGATTATTTTGGTCGCAAAACCGACCAAATGGTGTCTCGTCAACCACTAGAGTGTGTTGATATGATTGGCAAATTCGATGTCAATGTCATTGTTAAAGGTGGTGGTCCATCTGGTCAAGCTGGTGCTATTCGTCACGGTTTGACCCGCGCTTTGATGCAATATGATGAGACTTTACGTCCATCACTGAGAAAAGCAGGTTTTGTTACCCGCGATTCTCGTATCGTAGAACGTAAAAAAGTCGGTTTACACAAAGCGAGAAAACGTCCTCAGTACTCAAAACGTTAATCGTTTTAAAAACAAAAATGGGGCTACTTTTCATAACGAAAGTAGCCCTTTTTTATGGGCTAAGTAAATTATTGCGTGTTGTTTTTGTATTGGAAAAATGATTTTTTTTATCAGCAATGTTAAACTTCGCACAGTTAATAATGCTATAGATACAACAGATTCTTAAAAATGCCCAATAACCCTCCAATACTAGAATTTAAGAGCGGTAGTTTTTCTGTACCTATTTTGGTTCTGTTTACTGATGATTTAAAAGCCATTAAGCAACAACTTCAGGAAAAAGTTGATTTAGCTCCCGAATTTTTTAAAAAATCACCGTTAATTTTTGATGTTCAAAAATTAAATAAACAAGGACATTCTGTTGATATTTCAGCTTTGGTTGATATTATGCGACAATTTGGCTTATTACCAACAGGGATACGCGGTGGTAATGCACAGCAAAATAAAGAGGCATTAGAGTTGCTCATTCCCGTTTATTCTGTACACACTAGTACTACGCTTCCCGATACTCAAAAGCAAAAAATCGTCATTCCAGAACCAGTAGCCGATATTAATACGACAGCTACCACACTGATTACCCGCCCCGTTCGTTCTGGTCAACGTATTTACGCATCGGGTGATTTAGTGGTGTTAGCTCCAGTAAGCGCAGGTGCTGAAATCATGTCTGAGGGCAATATCCATATCTACAATACCTTAAGAGGACGAGCGTTAGCAGGTGTACAAGGTAATGCAGATGCCCGTATTTTTTGTTCTGATTTACAAGCAGAGCTTATTTCAATTGCTGGAAATTATAAAATCAGCGAGGCTATAAGCAGTAACGTAGGTAAAAAATCCGTTCAGGTTTATTTACAAGGTCATACGTTAATTATTCAAGATATTGTCTAATATCGCTACAGTGGAGAAAACAAGTGACAAGAATTATCGTTGTAACATCTGGTAAAGGCGGAGTCGGTAAAACAACCACCAGTGCCGCCATCGCTATGGGGGTCGCACAAAAGGGTCACAAAACAGCCGTTATTGATTTTGATGTGGGCTTGCGTAATCTTGATTTGATTATGGGTTGTGAACGCCGCGTTGTTTACGATATTGTCAATGTCATTTACGGTGAAGCTACACTTAATCAGGCATTGATTCGTGATAAACACTGTGAGCAACTGTATATTTTGCCCGCCTCGCAAACCCGCGATAAAGACGCGTTAAGCCAAGAAGGTGTCGGGCAGATTTTAGAAGAATTAGCCGCTAAAGACTTTGAATACGTTGTCTGTGATTCGCCTGCGGGTATTGAAAAAGGGGCGCATTTGGCGATGTATTTTGCTGATGATGCGTTTGTGGTGACTAATCCAGAAGTGGCTTCAGTACGAGATTCTGATCGAATGCTAGGTATTTTATCCAGTAAATCACGCCGTGCAGAACAGGGTTTAGAGCCTATTAAGGAATACTTGTTATTAACCCGTTATTCGCCTGAACGAGTAAGAATTGGCGAGATGTTGAGTGTTGCGGATGTGCAGGATATTTTGTCGCTGCATTTACTGGGTGTTATTCCAGAATCCAAATCAGTTTTAACGGCATCAAATTCAGGTATGCCTGTGATTCTCGATGAGAAAAGTGATGCAGGTCAGGCGTATGCTGACATTGTTGCTCGTTATCTAGGTGAAGATAAACCTCATCGTTTTATTGAAGAGAAAAAAGGACTTTTTGGGAAATTTTTCGGGAGTAAGTAATGAGTTTATTGGATTACTTTAAGATAACCAAAGCCAGTTCGGCATCCGTTGCAAAGGAGAGATTGCAGATTCTGGTTGCTCATGAACGCTCTTTCAAAAATCAACCTTCTTATCTTCCGCAATTACAAAAAGAATTATTAGATGTTATAAAAAAATACGTTAACGTCGAGCAGAATGCGATAACTGTTAGGCTTGAGCAAGATGAACATCAGGAAACACTTGAAGTTAATATTGTGTTACCTGAAAAATCACGCTAGAAAATTATTAATTTTTAATCAATCACAATAAAGGTAAAAAAAATATGAGTAATGTAATCGGTGATGCAGCAGGTAAAATCTGGCAATACTTAAACGATAATGGTCCGTCCAGTGCGAATAAAATCGAGAAAGACACAGGTATTAGCAAAAACGATATACAACGTGCAATTGGTTGGCTATCTAAGGAAGATAAGCTGATTATTGAAGCTAAAGGTCGTGTTGAAACCATTTTATTAAAATAAGTCTTGTGAAAGCCAGCTCTCTTGGCTAAGTCTAGGAGAGCTGGCTTTTTTCTGGATAGATTAAAATTCTGCAACAATTTCCACGTACGCTGTACTTTTAGTTCACTGTTAAATTTCCTAGGTTTCCTGCCCCACAAAATTTTTATTACACCTACCGCAACTAATGATGATTTATGTTTAATTGTAGGCATGATTCCAAGTCATTATTATTTATTGGCGATAATAACGCATCATAATCTCAGTTTGACATAAAAAAGCAGCTTTTTCGAACATGGCTGCAGAATGTAGATAAAAAGCGTCATAAAGCCAAGTGCTGATGCGAAAGCGATATAATCACCATGATGTTTTACTATCAACTAAACGGTTATGACCTTTCAAGTGATTCTATCTCAAA
>DFWO01000087.1:0-2136 GCA_002380945.1 Methylococcaceae bacterium UBA4132
TTGGTTTGGAGAGATACAAGGGTGCATTAGCGATAGCGTAATGCTCCGCATGATAAGTCGTCACATCGGAGGAATACGCTATCGCTATTCTACCTTACGGGTTTAACCCAACGTACGCGATACGGGTTACGGGTTACGGGTTACGGGTTATATGTATGAAATAGTAGTCAACATATCTGTCATATATACCTCAAGATTTGCAGCTAAAGTTCCAATATTATATTTAGAATTATCAATACTTCCTGTGTGAACTAGCTTACTTCTTGCTTCATAACATTTTTTGATAAATTTCTCTGCAGGCAATCCATCATAGATTTTTCCTTGTAGATGATTCGTACCCATTTTTTTTAGACTCAGTGTAATAGAGTCCTTATACAACCAATCCAGTGAACCAAGAAGGGATTGTTTTTCCTCAGGTGTGATGTCGGAATTTTCTGTATGTTCTCTTAAATTGTCGATGAGTTCTTTAACCTTCAATGATCTATCTTCAGGACATAATATAGATTCAGCAGCCAAAATTAAGGTTAAAAAACGAGCGCGTGGAGAAGCTTCAAAATAAGATGATGTAAGCAGCTCCATTGCCATCTGTATTCGGCTATTTACCTTGAGTTCTTGAGACAAAATATTACAGATTTCCTCCGTAAAAAAATCAGAAGTCCTTGAATTTACCAATAACACAGCAGACATAGATATACATGAAGAAACGTGTTCTTCACTATATACAGTAATTCCGTGTACATCATCTATCATCCTTACGCTGTGTTCATCGAATATTTTGTCTTTTACATACTGGGATAAACAACTACTCGTTTTATCTTTACCTACATCAATACCTAATCTAAATTTTGTTCCAAAACAAAGTACTGCATTTTTAAGCTTAGAGGCATACTCAATAGCCTCCGCTTCTATTGAGTAACCTCCAGATAGAATTACAAATTTCGTAGAATCACTAAATTTTTCGGCATCGCAATGCAAAGTAGCAATAGAACCATTTGGTAAAGTAAACGAAAGCTTATTTTCTTCTCCTATTATCATACCCTTGTGTGAAATATGAAATCGGAATCTTAATCTATAAGTAGTCATTAATTTAAGTTTAAAGGCTCACAGCGGCGTAGGTTGGGCTGGCGATAGCCAACCCAACAAAATACGCTGTATTGGATTAATGTTGGGTTGCCAAAAAGCGGCAACCCAACCTACCATAAAAAAAGCCTTGGTCAACTCACATCGACCAAGGCTTCTTTTATCACTTAAAAAGCGACTAACTTATTTGCTGTCTGGCAATGCAAACACTGTGAATACGCCACCTTGTTTAGTGAATGAACCTAAACTTGCGTATGCACCGTTAGCACCTAAACCTTCTTGTGAGATTTTCAGAGCGATTTTTTCTAACTCTGCTTTTTTCACTGGATCAGTTTCAGCTGCGGCTTTCGCTTCTGCTTCTTCTAGTTGTTTGCCGAAATCAGTTGCGATACCGATACCTGCCCAACCACCAATACCTGATAATACGCCGACATATTGTTTGCCGTTGTAGCTCCAAGTGTTGACGTTACCGATGATGCCTGATGGAGTTTTGAATTTGTACAATTCTTTACCCGTTTTAGCATCAACTGCTTTCAAGTAACCTTCTAAAGTACCGTAGAATACGACACCACCAGCAGTTGCTACAGAACCTGACCATACAGAGAACGGTTCTTTGTTAGACCAAGCGATTTTGCCTGTTTTAGCATCAAACGCAGTGAACTGACCTAAGTTGTGCGTACCGTCTGGTTTGCCTGTGATTGCGTCTGCGCCAGCTGGCATCATGTCCAGTGTAGCACCAACGTAAGGTTGACCTGCGGTGTATGAAACTTGGAATGGTTCGTAGTTCATACACAGGTGGTTACCTGAGATATAGAACAAGCCAGTTTGTGGAGAGTAAGACACAGGTTGTTGGTTTTTAGAACCTAACGCAGCAGGGCAAACGCCTTCTGATTTTACGTCTTCGCCGTTTTGTTCAGTTGAGTATTTAGCAACAACAGCAGGACGACCTGATTTCATATCAACATGAGATGCCCAGTTGACTGATTTGTCGAATTTTTCAGCAACTAACAATTCACCAGTTTCACGATCCAGTGTATAGCCAAAACCGTTACGGTC
>DFWO01000087.1:2379-18693 GCA_002380945.1 Methylococcaceae bacterium UBA4132
ACGGTCGAAATGCACGATAGTTTTGTGCATTTTGCCTTTCACTTCTTGGTCAACAAGAACTGTTTCGTTGATACCGTCATAGTCCCATTCGTCATGTGGTGTCATTTGGTAAACCCATTTAACTTCACCAGTATCGGCATCACGCGCCCACAATGACATAGACCATTTGTTGTCGCCTGGACGTTGTACAGGGTTCCAAGTAGATGGGTTGCCTGATCCGTAGTAAATCAAGTTCAATTTAGGGTCGTAGCTAGTCCAGCCCCAAGTTGTACCGCCACCGATTTTCCATTGGTCACCTTCCCAAGTTTTGATACTTGAGTTTTCGCCAACTTTAGCAACTTTGCCGTCTTCCCAAGTAGTGGTTTTATCAGCATTGATTAGAGTGTCTTTATCTGGACCGATGCTATAACCTTTCCATACTAATTTGCCAGTGTTGATGTCGTAAGCGGCTAAGAAACCACGCACACCAAATTCACCACCTGAAATACCTGTTAAGACTTTGTCTTTAACAACTAAAGGTGCGTTAGTGTTGGTCATACCTAATTTAGGATCACCGTTTTGAACGCTCCAGACTCTTTTACCTGTTTTTGCATCTAATGCAGTTAACACAGTGTTAGATTGTTGTAAGAAGATTTTGCCATCGCCGTAAGCTAAACCACGGTTAACCGTGTCGCAGCACATGACTGGAATAGTTACGTCTGCATCTTGAGTAGGTTCAAATTCCCAGATAACAGCTTGGGTTTTTTGATCTAACGCGTAAACTTTGTTAGGGAAAGGGGTGTGAATGTAAATAACATCATCAACAACTAAAGGACCACCTTCATGACCACGCAATACACCTGTAGAGAAAGACCAAGCAGGTTGCAGAGTTTTAACGTTGTCAGCATTGATTTCTTTTAATTCGCTATAACGAGTGCCTGCGTAGTCGCCGCCCCAAGTTGCCCAGTTAGCTGGATTCTTAGTTAATGTTTCAACGCCACTGTTAGCAGTTGAAATTGCGGGTGCGGCTAATAAAGCGGCAACGCTGGAAGCGAGTAGCCAGCTTTTTAAAGGCTTTTTCATCATATATGATTCTCCTAAGTATCTTATGTGAAACAAAATACTGGTTATGTTTTTTGGACTAATATTAGTTTTTGGGTGAACTTTTTACTTCCTCCATGTTTAGGAATTTTTCACACCAAGTGCCTAGATTTAATGATTTTGTCTTAAAAGTCAACTTTTAATAGGTGGGTAACTTCTAGCCTATTGTTTCTAAATAACTTCGACTTGATGACCTTGCTTATTCCAACATAAAATTTCGCCCGAATTTTTGCTCCATGCAGCAAGGACAAAACGTTGCGCGGCTTGTCCATTGATATGAAATTGGTGTAGATTGGGACGATGAGTATGCCCATGAATTAAGCGTAATGTGCTGTATTTTTGCATCACGCTAATCACAGTGTCTTGATTAACATCCATGATGTCGTTAGATTTTTTACGCTTATGAAAGTAACTGCGTAAACGATACCAACGGGCGGCTAATAGGCGTAATAATAAAGGTTTTGACAAGACATTGTGTTGCCATTCAGGTGTATGTGATTTAACACGAAAGGCTTGATAAGGCACATCATCAGTACACAGTAAATCACCGTGCGTTAACAGCGTGGGGGTACTGAATAAATCAATGACAGCATAGTCGTCCAGCAAAATCACACCCGTGTCTTGAGCAAAACGCTCACCCAGTAAAAAATCACGGTTGCCTTGCTGGAGAAAAACAGCAACGCCTGCATCGGTTAATTGTTTGAGCTGTCGTCTTATTTTATTATTCGGCGGCATAAAGTCATCATCACCTACCCATGTATCGAATAAATCACCCAGAATGTAAATAGCTTTGGCTTTTTTGGCACGAGTGTCTAAGAAATTTAGAAAACGGCGGGTGATTTCTGGTTTTTCTAGGGAGAGATGTAAATCGGAGAGAAAAAGGATGTCTTGAGTCATAGAGTTAAGAATTGATATAACGCACAAACAATGTCCACGAAAAACACGAAAGGCACGAAAAAATACAACAGTTAGATTAGTGACTTGAAGTTATGCAAAGCTAAGACCCGTTAAGTTTTAAAAACCTGACAGGTCTATATTTTAGTTATTATTTAGTTGTTGTACTGTAGGTGGATAAAAGCGCGAAAAACAATCGTCTTTTGTTTGTTTTCGTGTTTTTCGTGCCTTTCGTGGACAAAATGCCTTATTTCAAAACTTCTGCTTTTTCAACCACGATGTCAGTTTTTGGCACATCTTGATGTCCACCACGATTGCCAGTCGCTTGAGTCGCCATTTTATCAACCACATCCATGCCTTCAATCACTTCACCAAAGACTGCATAGCCCCAACCGCTGGCATTTTTGCCTGTGTGGTTTAAAAAGCTATTGTCTTTGTAATTGATAAAAAACTGCGCAGTGGCTGAATCAGGGACGTTAGTACGCGCCATAGCAATACTGCCACGAATATTTTTTAGGCCGTTATCGGCTTCATTTTTAATTGGTGCATGTACGGCTTTTTGAGTGAAGTTGGTATCAAAGCCACCGCCCTGTGCCATAAAATCTTTGATGATACGGTGAAAAATAGTACCGTTATAAAAACCTTCCTTGACATAAGTTAAAAAGTTTGCCGCTGAAACAGGAGCTTTTTCACTGTTTAATTGAATAACGATGTCACCTAATGAAGTGGTTAATTTAACTTTAGTTTGTTTGTCAGACATATTGTTTTCCGTTGCAAAAGAGTGTGTTGTAGTAAATATTAGCAAGATAGATAGCATCAAGACGCGCATAGGTATTTCCTTAATTATCGTAGATAAAACAAGACTGGGCGTAAGATGGTGGTTAGGTTAATGTGAAGAAAACCTAATTTCATGCGGTGTTTTCGTTGGGGTTCGCGCCTCACCCCAACTTATGGAGCTAAAGTGAGGTATTAACTCAGTTTGATAACTTAGTCTTGTGGCAGAGCGTTGGCAATTTCATTAAAGGCTTCAACTTTGGCTTTACCCGTTTTAACCAGCTCAATGCCTGTATCAACAACCAGCTTGCAAAGTTCAGGCATTTTATAAACCGCTAAACACAAATAACCTACTGCTGGAATGGCGACTAGCGCACCAATAAAGCCGTTTAGACCAAAGAGTCCCAGTAATTTTGTAAGTAACACTATCGCATCCAGTGGTAATAAAACCATTGCACCGAAATAAGCGATTACCGTGAAGGTAAATAGTACAAAAACGACAAACTGAAGCAGTCTTACCAATGCAACATTAACTTTTTTCATATTACTTTTAATCCTAATAACTTTAAAAAAACCTATTTTTGAGGAGGCAAATTATACCTTAACAGTATCAAAATACTTCAATTTATTCAGTTGTCTGCTTCTTGATGAATAAACGATACAATATAGAACCCGCAATAAAACCACCTAAATGTGCCCACCACGCAACATTAATGGTTGTACTTTTGATGACAATTGACGTGGTGGCCTCGTGTAACTGCATGATGACCCACAAGCCTAAAAAAGCAATGGCAGGTACATGAATGACAATCGGTAGAAAAAAGAATAACGGCATCCAAAGTATCACACGCTCAAAGGGATAGAGAAAGAAATAAGCAGCTAATACACCCGCAATCGCACCCGATGCACCGACCACGGGAATATCAAGGTTAGGATCAAAAAACCACTGTAAAACGCTGGCAAAAACGCCACATAAAAGATAAAAACACAAAAAGGGTAATCGTCCCATGCGGTCTTCGACGTTATCGGCAAAAATCCACAAAAACCACATATTGACAATCAAGTGTCCCCAACTGGCGTGTAAAAATAAATTGCTTAGAAAAGAGAAGTAATAATCAAACGGCAGTTCAAAATTAATACCCCATTGTGGATCCTCATAACGTAGCGGCACCATGCCATATTGATTAATCAGTCGATAACTGAGTTCATAAGGCATTGACTGCATGACAATAAAAATGCCAGTACACACGACAATCAATCCCCAAGTAACGAAAGGTTTGTTATAACAAGGTGCGGTATCTCTAATCGGTATCATGGTGCTACCTTATGTGTATTGAAATATTGTTACTACATTAGCAGTATAAATCTCATGTTTTCAAACTTGATTATTCCGCAACCAAGGTTTGTATGCGATAAAATTCTGCACCGTTATTGCCCAGTACATCAAGCAACCAAGGCAAAATACTTTGCATTTGGGCGGTCAGTGTCCACGGCGGATTAATAACAACCATACCACTGGCTGTCATACCATGTTCATGAGTATCGGCGGCAATACCCAATTCAAATAACTGTATATTTTTGATACCGCTAGCTTGTAGGGTGCGTTCTAATGCTTGATTGCGGCGGCGGTCTACCACGGGATACCAAAGCGCGTAAGTACCTGTTGCAAAGCGTTTGTGCATGGTGATTAACGCAGTGACAACATCAATATAATCCGTTTTTATTTCATAACTCGGATCAATCAGCACCAAACCACGCCGTTCTTGTGGCGGTAACAAACCTATAGCATTTTTTAAGCCATCGGCATGAAACACTTTGACTCGTTTATCTCTCCCTATTGCCGCGCTTAATAACGCAACTTCTGTTGAGTGCAGTTCATATAAAAATAAGCGATCTTGGTTGCGTAATAACTGCTGAGCAATGCGTGGTGAACCAAGATAACGAGTCATTTCGCCATCATTATTAGCGTGTTTAATGAGTTGCACATAACGGGCAACAGCATCAGGTAAATCGTGTCGCAACCATAGTTTAGCGATACCATTGGCAAATTCGCTATTCTTTAACGCATAAGTGCTATCAAGCGCGTAATCACCTGCACCTGCATGGGTATCAATGCAACAAAATGGCTTGTCCTTTTTAGCAAAATAATCAAGCAGTTGTATTAAAACAATGTGTTTTAATACATCAGCAAAATTTCCCGCATGAAAGGAATGTCGATAACTGAGCATAAAAAATTAAATGCTTACTCGGAAATTTTTACTAACCAGCCATTTTCAGCTTCACAATGAGCGTTTTTTCCGCTGACCTTAATGTTAATTCTCGCCACGGTATTGCGTAGCGAATCGGGTAATTTTGCTGTTACTGTATAAAAAGGGTCGGTAAATTTAGCAGAAATTTCAACAGGAATGTTTTTTACTGTGACAGAAATTTGTTCAGGCTTCTGAATATTAATTGCTCTGAAAGAAAATTCAGAACTAGGCGCGACTAAGGCTAAATTAACAGGTAAAAACTTGGATAAATGCGGCTTTTCGCAAGCCGTACTTTCACCGCTGCCACCACCTTTGCCACCACCATGCGCACTGTGATCCATAGCGGCATTGGCGATACTGATATTAAAAGTAACAACAAGCAACGCTAATAATGTTGATTTATTCATAGGGCTATCCCTCTTAATTCTTGTTATATGACATACAGGATATTGATTTTTAACGTAAGCAAAATAGCTAAGCTAAAAATTCTGTCGATAGTGTACAGAAACCTATCACAGTAGTCAGAATTTTTTTAGTGTGTAAAACAGGCGTGTAATTGTGTAGAAAATGGATGACAAATGCTATTTTGACAGCCACTGGAGAGGATTAATGCAAATAAAACTGCACAGTCGTATTATTAACAACTAATACATCATGGTGATTTAATTTAATAATTTTATTGTCTAAGGCTTGGTTATTTAGGGTGATGATGCCCTTGCTTTCTAAGGTGGAAGCAAAATAGCCGTCTTTTCTTTTTGAGATAACAACGATGCCACTTCCCTGTTCACCAATCATTGTCATGGGAGTATTTAAATGAAATATTTTGCCGATATTAGTGCCACTGATGACTTGATAATTAGCCGTGTGCGCAATATAGCTAGTCTTATTGGATTTGTTCGGCTGTCCAGCATCATCGATACTATAAACAATGTCATAGTAGCCCGCCGTTATTTTGTCACCGTGTTGGAGTCTGCCCTCCTTGGTGTTTTTTCCGTTGAGCATTAATGGAAACTCTTCATTTAATTGTTTTATCATACATCTATCACCACGCGTCACAATCACTGCATAAACGGGAGCGAATTCTGGACTAGCTATCAGCACATCATTGGATTCATCGCGCCCAATGTGTACTCTCCCTCCGTCAAACAGATAGGAACGAACAACGTTATTTTTGAAAAAAATAGTGAGTTTTGCCATTACAACAGTTAATTAAAATATCTAAATCATTAGCCAATTATAGCTAGTATTTTTTTGCCTACTTGAAAAAATCAATTATTTTCTAGGTAAAAATTTAACCAGCCTAACCGTATTTTCATCACGTTTTATAATTTCCAACGGATGCCCATGCAAATCAATGCTGGTACCTGTTTCAGGAATAGTTTCCATAAACTCGATAATCAGTCCATTCAGTGTTTTAGGTCCTTCTGTGGGTAATGACCACTGGGTAACACGATTTAATTCACGCACGGTAATATTGGCATCAACCAAATAACTACCATCACTTTGTTGTCTAGCGGTATTGTCATCTGTAAGTAGCTCGCCAACAATTTCTTGTAATAAATCGTCTAGCGTCACTAAACCTTGTACATCGCCATATTCATCAACCACCAAACCAATACGACTTTTTTCGCTTTTAAAGTTCAGCATTTGGGTATGAACAGGCGTGCTTTCGGGAATAAAGATAGGTTTTGATAACAAGCCTGTAATGGTGTGTTTATCAAAATTTTCCTGATTAACCAGTACCAGTACTTTGCGTAAATGTAAAAAGCCAACAATACGGTCGATATTTTTCTTATAAACGGCGAGTTGCGTGTGCGGGCTGGTTTTAATTTGCGTAATAATGTCTTCAATCGGCTGTTCTAAATCAATGCCGATAATCTCATTACGCGGAGTCATAATGTCTTCAACGGTTGCCGATTCAAGATCAAGTATACCGAGTAACATTTTTTGATAACGCACAGGCATTAGGCTTTCTGCTTCAGTAATGATGCTTTTTAGCTCTTCCTTGCTTAACTGCGTTTCATGACCATTTTCTTTGACATTGATGCCGACTAAGCGCAACAACAAATTAACAAACAAATTAACGAAACCAACAATTGGATAAAAGACTTTCAATAAGCCTGTGTAAATCCATGCCGCAGGAAATGCGAGTAATTCTGGTTTTATAGCGGCCAGCGTCTTAGGTGTCACTTCGGAAAAAATCAGCATGGCGATGGTTAAAAGTCCTGCACCAATAGCGATGCTGGATTCTTCTTCAGGATAAAGGCGAATAGCGATAACGGTTGTTACCGAAGCGGCAAAAATATTAGCAAATTGATTGCCTAATAAAATCAAGCCCAGTAAACGGTCGGGGCGTTGCAATAGTCGATGGGCTTTTATTGCCCCCGCATGTTTCAGTTTGACTAAATGTCTTAGACGGTAACGGTTTAAGGTCATTAATGCCGTTTCTGAACCAGAAAAAAAAGCGGATAAAATAAGCATCAGTACAAGTATGCTAAAAAGCATACTAAGGGGCATGTCGTTCAAAGAAGGTCATCTCTTAATTTATGAAAACTGCTGTAGTGTCTACGATGAAAAATTTTTGTCAAGTTTGAATGTGGTTTCCGTAAAACAACGCTCTCGACATCAACACAATAACAATAACAAAAACTCATGAAATTGTTGAAGTTAGCATCATATTCAGCCGTTATAATTAATTATGTGTACAGATAATTCTGTGTCGCAGTCTGTTGGGTAAAGCGTTAATAAATCATCTGGAGAGTGATATTTTTAGCGGGTAATTGCCCACACTGATGCGGGTATTGATATTGCTATTACGGTGTGTAGCTTGGCAGCGGCTGAGCTAAGCTAGGTATTAAATAAAATGGAGAAAGATTTGTGATGTCTGCCAAGAAACGCTTAAGTTTTGTCGAGCGGTTTTTTAACTCTGTGGATTTTTATCACAACAGAAGCAGATGTAGCGGTGGACTATTTTTTAGCTAGTTTGATTTTTTGGAGATGGAGAATATTTTCTCAATCGCTACGAACGGCTAGTCAACAGCGAAAGCTGTTGACTATGAAGTTTTTACCCTGCGCAAATCAATTAACGGCGTTTACCATTTTTACCCGCTGCGGGTTCTTCAAATTTAACTTTTAACGGTTTGCCACAATATAAATTACCATCGAGTGCCAAAATAGCGGCTCGCGCTTCATGACCTTCCATACCAATAAATGCAAAACCTCGACATTTACCGCTGAATATATCAGCCACTAATTGAATGGAACGGACGGTACCATATTGAGAAAATAAGGCTTGAACACTGGATTCAGTCGCGTCGCTAGGTAAGTTTCCTACAAAAATTCGTTTCAAAAGACATATCCTGAAATAAGGGGGGATAGATTGACTGGATAAACCAGAGATACCAACAACCCCGTTGTATAAACGGGGTTGGGTCATAAATGTAGTCGCTTACGCGCTGGCTACATTAGAGGCTTGCGGACCTTTAGGTCCTGTTTCTACTTCATATTTAACCGCTTGACCTTCAGCCAATGTACGGTAGCCGCCAGTGCTGGCAATCGCTGAAAAATGTACGAATACATCTGCACTGCCGTCACTAGGAGAAATAAAACCAAAACCTTTAGACTCGTTAAACCATTTAACAGTACCTGTTGCCATGTTGTTGCCTCAATAAATAAATAAAAAAATCTGCTTGCAAATCACGCAAGGCACAAAAAGGAAACAACGAAAGGAATTTCTGAAAAGTGCTGAACGATAGGCAAGACTTACAAAGTAAAAGTCTCGCATCTTGGGATGAGTACTGTCTACTAGGATTCGCATTATAGAGACTAATGTTAGCTATAGCCATCTAAACTTTGTCAAGCAAGCAATAGTCAGCCTGTTGCTTGCTATGTTAATAGTACAAAAATCTAACAGCCCGATAGTTCACTCATTGCCCAACGCGGACGGGCAACGATGTCTAATCCTTGCTGCTGTCCCGCCATTAATCGTTGACAGCCTGCATAAGCAATCATCGCGCCGTTATCCGTACAAAATTGCAAACGTGGGTAATAAATCTGTGCGTTTTCTTTAGCGACCATCTCCGTTAAGGCGGTGCGAATTTGTTTGTTGGCACTGACTCCACCTGCAACCACTAAGCGTGTTAAGCCCGTTTGCTGTAAAGCACGTCGGCATTTAATGACCAGTGTATCAGCAACAGCTTGTTGAAAAGCCAACGCCACATCGGCTTTATCCTGCTCGCTTTGTTCAGTCGCGTGAATGGTGTTCATGGTGAAAGTTTTTAAGCCACTGAAACTAAAATCTAAACCTGGACGATCGGTCATTGGACGGGGAAATTTAAAACGTTGCCTGCCCTGTTCAGCCAATGCCGATAATTTAGGACCTCCTGGATAACCTAAGCCAAGCATTTTTGCCGTTTTGTCAAAGGCTTCACCTGCGGCATCATCTAACGATTCGCCTAACAATTGATAATGACCAATGCCTTCAACCTGCACTAATAACGTGTGTCCACCCGAAATCAGTAATGCCACAAAGGGAAATGCTGGCGGATTATCCTCTAGCATGGGCGCGAGTAAATGCCCTTCCATATGATGCACCGCAATAGCAGGTATATTCCATGCCCAAGCCAAACTTCTTGCTGTTGCCGCACCCACCAATAACGCACCCATCAAGCCTGGTCCTGCGGTGTAAGCAATACCGTCTATATCTGTGCTAGTCAGTTCGCTTTCACGCAAACATTGCTTAATTAATGGCACACATTTACGAATATGGTCGCGTGAGGCAAGCTCTGGCACAACGCCACCATACTCGCTGTGCATGTCAATTTGACTGTATAAAAGATGGTGGATTAAACCGTATTCAGAATGATAAATGGCGATACCAGTTTCATCACAGGAAGTTTCTATGCCTAAAACGTACATTGAGTTTTTGAATATTAATAAAGTAAAGGTATAATTAGCGGTTCTGTTTATGTAGTGGATAGAACCCACACCCTTAAAATATTAACATACTTGGAATTATTATAATGCCGTCAGTGAAAATTAAAGAAAACGAACCTTTTGATATTGCTATTCGTCGCTTCAAACGCGCTTGTGAAAAAGCAGGTGTTTTAGCAGAAGTCCGTCGTCGTGAATTCTATGAAAAACCGACTTCAGAACGTAAACGCAAAGGTGCGGCAGCAGTTAAACGTCACTTGAAAAAATTAGCGCGTGAACGTTATGCGTTGAAAAACTTACGTCGTGGTCGTCCTGCGCTGTAATCATGACTGACTTATTAACAGACCGTATCAAGGATGATATGAAAGCCGCCATGAAAGGCGGCGACAAAGCCAGATTAGCCGTCATCCGTTTAATATTGGCTGCAATTAAACAAATTGAAGTGGATGAACGTATTACGCTGGATAACGAGCGCACTATTTTAGTCCTCGATAAAATGCTTAAACAACGTCGTGAATCAATCCGCCAATTTACCGACGGAAATCGTCTGGATTTGGCAGCCATCGAAGAAGCTGAAATTTTAGTAATTCAAGATTTTCTGCCCCAAGCCCTAACTGAAGCTGAGTGTGATGCAATGGTCAGCGCGGCAGTTGCAGAATCAGGCGCGGAGTCAATTAAAGATATGGGCAAGGTAATGGCATTGTTGAAAGCAAAAATGCAAGGTCGCGCCGATATGTCTGTGGTCAGTAATAAAATCAAGGCAGCGTTAGCTGAATAGTTTGTTTTTATCCGCATGAATATGTCGGGTAGAATTCCTCGCGAATTCATTAACGAGCTGTTAGTGCGAGTTGATATAGTCGATTTAATCGATTCGCACCTTCCTCTCAAAAAAACGGGCGCGAATTACATCGCCCGTTGCCCGTTTCACACCGAAAAATCCCCTAGTTTTTCTGTCAGTCGCAATAAGCAGATGTTTCACTGCTTTGGTTGTGGCGCGAGCGGTAACGCCATCAGTTTCTTGATGGATTTTAATCACTTGGATTTTGTTGAAGCGGTTGAAGATTTAGCGGCTTTTATCGGTGTTGATGTCCCTAGAGAAGCAGTTACCTATCAACAGCAACCCGAAACGAAAAAACAAGATTTAAGTCAGTTATATACCGTCATGGAGCAGGTTGCCGCGTTTTATGTGCAACAATTACGCAACAGTAGCGAAGGAAAAAAAGCGGTTGACTACTTAAAAGCACGCGGTATTAGTGGCGATTGCGCGAATGATTTTATGCTCGGTTACGCACCCACACAGTGGAAACCCTTGCTTGAGCGATTTGATGCTAAAGCCTTAATGGACTGTGGCTTATTGGGTAGTAATGATAATGGCGAAGTGTACGGTCGTTTTCGTGGGCGGCTGATGTTTCCTATTCGAGACAAACGAGCCAGAATTATCGGCTTTGGTGGTCGAGTATTAGATGATAGTTTACCTAAATACTTGAATTCGCCAGAAACGGCACTATTTAGCAAAGGCAAGGAAGTTTACGGTTTATACGAATTATTGAAAAAAAATGCAAAACCGCAGCGTATTCTATTAGTAGAAGGTTATATGGATGTAGTTGCTTTGTCGCAATTTGGTATTGATTATGCCGTTGCAGTGCTAGGTACTGCGGCATCTCGCACACATTTAGAGTTATTGTTTCGATTTACCGCAGAATTGGTATTTTGTTTTGATGGCGATAATGCAGGACAAACTGCTGCTTGGAGATTGATGGACGCAGTTTTTGAGAGTCTAAAGGACGGTAAATCTTGTCGGATTATGACATTACCCGCACAGCACGATCCAGATTCGTTGATAAGAGAGCAAGGCGTGAGTGAGTTTACGGAGCGAGTGCAAACGGCAATGCCCTTGTCGCAATATTTTTTTGGGCTACTGACTAGCACAATCAACTTATTTGAAAAAGAAGGAAAATCAGATTTAGCTAAAAAAGCTACACATTATCTGAATAAACTCTCTGACGGGGTATTTAAAAAGATGATGATGGAACATCTTATAATGTTAGCAGGAGAGACTGCTGTGAAAAATATTTCTACATCAGCTCCAGCTCTAATAACGAACTCTAAGCAACAATTGACACAAGGACGACAACCATTACCACGTTTAGCGTTAGCTTTATTGATTCAGCACCCAGAATTAATTGGCATTATTGAACAACGAGAAATTGATTGGAATAGTTTAAAATTTGATGGTATAGAAAAATTTAACAATATTCTACAAACAATCTTACAGGAAAAACCAGTCAATACAGGTGCTTTGTTAGAGTATTATCGTGGACATTCAGATGAACTGATTATAAAACGGTTGGCAGATTTGCAATTGGATGTTCCAGCAGATAATGAAGTAGCAGAGTTTATAGGAGCAATAGATAAATTATCTACCCAGTCTACTGCTGACCGACGCCGATGGTTACTTAAAAAATTAGAAACAACAGGCTTAACACCTCAAGAAAAAGAACAGCTACAAAAATTGACCAAAGTAAAATGAGTTAGTAGGCTAGGATTTTTGGAAAATCAATTCATAAATATAATTAATTGATTTTAAATGAAATTAGCTACTTAAATGAAGTAGCTGCCAGTAAACCTTTGCCCTAGTGCAAAAAAATGAATTGTGTAGTATAATTTCGCGCTCAGTGTAGTCGGACTGAGCAGAACACTCAGTGAGTAGATAATGAATCAAGAACAACAGTCTCAGCTTAAACAATTAATTGCCAAAGGCAAAATGCAGGGCTACCTGACTTATGCCGAGGTGAACGATCACTTGCCTAGTGATATTGTTGATCCAGAACAAATTGAAGACATCATTGGCATGATCAATGAGATGGGCATTCAGGTTCACGAAGTCGCACCTGATGAAGATTCATTGATTACTGACTCTGCAACCGTTACTACCGATGACGAAGATGCTGAAGAAGTTGCCGCCCTAGCCTCTGTTGACAGTGAATTTGGCAGAACGACTGACCCAGTGCGTATGTATATGCGCGAAATGGGTTCGGTAGAGTTACTCACGCGTGCTGACGAATTAAAAATTGCCAAACGAATTGAAGAAGGGCAACAGCAATTAGTTAAAGCTATCGCTAGATCATGTGTCGTTGTTGAAGATTTTTTAGAAGCATTTGATAGTATTTCTGGTGAAGAAGGTGGTATTCGCCTAACTGATTTAATATCAGGTTTTGTCGATTTGACTGAGCCAGAAAACTTAAGTGCTGTTCAAGCTCCTGACATTGTTGAAGAAGCAGGGGCTGAAGATGAACTAAAAGGACTTAGTCACGAAGAAGTTAAAGAAAAAGTTGAAGCACTTAGAAAGCAATTAAAAGTCGCTTCTGCCGCTATTAAAAAACACGGCTATGTGAGTGACAAAACAGAGCAAGCCTTTGAAGTATTGGCTGATCTATTTATGGAATTTAAATGGACTCCGCAATACTTAAAAAAATTAACAGGCATTATTCCTAACGGTGTTGCCACCGTGCGTGAACAAGAAAAACTGATATTAGAAATTTTTGTTAAAGACGCAAAAATGGCGCGTAAAGATTTTATCGCCAGTTTTACCGAGCATGAATCCAGTCCAGAATGGTTAGATTCGCACCTGAGCGGACATAGCTATTCAGAAAGCTTGAAATTACGCGAAAAAGAATTAAGAAAAGCACAAAAAATATTGGCAGATATAGAAGCACAATACGGCTTAACTATCAGCGGTTTAAAAGACATTAACCGCCGTATGTCAATCGGTGAAGCCAAAGCCCGTCGTGCTAAAAAAGAAATGATTGAAGCCAACTTAAGGCTGGTTATTTCGATTGCGAAAAAATACACTAACCGTGGCTTGCAATTCTTAGATTTGATTCAAGAAGGCAATATCGGTTTAATGAAAGCGGTTGATAAATTTGAATACCGTCGTGGTTATAAGTTTTCAACCTATGCGACATGGTGGATACGCCAAGCAATTACCCGCTCTATTGCTGACCAAGCAAGAACGATTCGTATCCCTGTCCACATGATTGAAACGATTAACAAATTAAATCGTATTTCACGGCAAATTTTGCAAGAAATGGGACGCGAAGCGACACCCGAAGAATTGTCAGAACGCATGGAAATGCCTGAAGACAAAGTACGCAAAGTATTGAAAATCGCCAAAGAACCGATTTCAATGGAAACTCCAATCGGTGATGATGAAGATTCACATTTGGGGGATTTCATAGAAGATGCTAAAGTATTGTCCCCTGTAGAAGCGGCTACTATTGCAGGACTTCGTGAATCAACGCAAAACGTGTTGGCTGGCTTAACAGCTCGCGAAGCCAAAGTATTAAGAATGCGCTTTGGTATTAATATGAATACCGACCATACCTTAGAAGAGGTTGGTAAACAGTTTGATGTGACGCGTGAGCGTATTCGCCAAATTGAAGCAAAAGCGTTAAGAAAGTTAAGACATCCATCTCGATCAGAGCAGTTAAGATGCTTCTTGGATGGTGAATAAATAGAGGGCCCTTAGCTCAGTTGGTTAGAGCGTCCGACTCATAATCGGCAGGTCGTAGGTTCAAGTCCTACAGGGCCCACCACCAAATACTCAAGGCTGCTCTATGCAGCCTTTTGTTTATCTGGGTTTTTATTTTTTATAGTGAGGTAAATCAAGTGAGCAGTAATTTTAGTTTTACATCCGAATCGGTCTCAGAAGGTCATCCTGATAAAGTTGCCGATCAAATTTCTGATGCGGTATTGGATGCTCTGTTAGCACAAGACCCTAAATCACGCGTTGCCTGTGAAACCTTAGTTAAAACAGGCATGGTGGTGTTAGCGGGTGAAATTACTACCAGCGCGTGGGTAGATTTTGAAGCATTAGTACGCAAAGTGGTTTGTGAAATCGGCTACGACAACGGCGACATTGGTTTTGATGGTAATAGCTGCGCGGTTTTAAATGCGATTGGTAAACAATCGGCTGATATTGCGATGGGTGTTGATGAAAGCGACAACCACGAACAAGGCGCAGGTGACCAAGGCTTGATGTTTGGTTATGCCAGTAATGAAACCGACGTATTCATGCCCGCTCCGATTACTTATTCACATTTATTGGTACAACGCCAAGCCGAAGTACGCAAAAACAAAACCTTGCCTTGGCTACGTCCTGACGCAAAAAGCCAAATTACTTTCCGCTACGAAAACAACAAACCCGTAGCCATTGATGCCGTCGTATTATCTACACAACATTCACCTGAAATCAGTGCTAAAGCACTGCATGAAGCGGTAATGGATGACATCATTCTGCACGTTTTGCCTAAAGAATGGCTACACAAAGACACTAAATATTTCATCAATCCGACTGGTAACTTTGTGATTGGTGGTCCAGTAGGCGATTGCGGTTTAACAGGTCGTAAAATTATCGTTGATACTTACGGCGGTATGGCAAGACACGGTGGCGGCGCGTTTTCTGGCAAAGATCCCTCAAAAGTAGATCGTTCAGCGGCTTACATGGCGCGTTATGTGGCAAAAAATATCGTTGCCGCAGGTTTAGCCGAACGCTGTGAAATCCAAGTTTCTTACGCAATTGGTGTCGCTGAGCCGACTTCAATTACCGTCGAAACATTCGGAACAGGTACATTAAGTGAAGACCGTTTAGAACAAATCGTGCGTGATGTGTTTGATTTGCGCCCTAAAGGTTTAATTGCACAACTAGACTTGTTAAAACCTATCTATCTACCCACTGCGGCTTACGGGCATTTTGGACGTACTGAAGAGAGCTTTAGCTGGGAAAAAACCGACAAAGTTGACGCACTCAAAGCGGCGGCTGGCGTTTAATTAGCGTATTACTCGTTCCCACACTTTGCGTGGGAATACAGTGACGGTGCGCCGCGCCGTGTTTTCATGCAGACCGCAAGCGCGGTCTCAACGGCATTCCCACGCGGCGCGTGGGAACGAGAAACAGGACAAAAAAATGAGTTTTACAGATTACAAAGTCGCCGACATGGCATTAGCCGACTGGGGTCGCAAAGAAACCAATATCGCAGAAACTGAAATGCCAGGTTTAATGGCATTGCGCGCAGAATTCGGCGCGGCGCAACCTTTAAAAGGGGCGCGTATTGCAGGCTGTCTGCACATGACCATTCAAACTGCTGTGCTAATTGAAACTTTAACCGCCTTAGGTGCTGAAGTACGCTGGTCATCATGCAACATCTTCTCTACCCAAGATCACGCGGCGGCAGCAATGGCAGCGGCAGGTATTCCTGTTTTCGCTTGGAAAGGCGAAACCGAAGAAGAAGCTGAATGGTGTATTGAACAAACCATCGTTGGACCAAACGGCTGGCGACCCAATATGATATTGGATGATGGTGGCGATTTAACCAACATGATGCAC
>DFWO01000157.1 GCA_002380945.1 Methylococcaceae bacterium UBA4132
ATTTGGAGAGATGGTATCTACACCACTTATTTAACGCGGTAAGTCGTAATCGGTAGCGTGCATTAGCGATAGCGTAATGCACCGCATGGAAAACTCAATCTACAGTACTAAACATAAACACGCCGTTGAAATTATTAAAACCTACAAATAAATTGGAGCATAACAATGCAACTTTCAATTGAAATACCAGAGCAACTTGGTTTTGAATTAAAAACTATCGCTAATGCTAACGATTTTATTATTAATGCGTTACAAAAAGCCTTAGAAGAAAATAAAAGAAAACAAGCCGTTAAACAAGCTATAAATATAATGCAACAACAAGCAAAAGAGAATGGTTTAACTGATGATATTTTGGCGCATTTAATCAATGATTAGAGTAGTGCTTAATACTAATATCATTATCAGTGCATCATTGAGTAAAGGTTCTACACCAGATAAAGCATTAGCGTATGCCATAGATAATACTGTGTTGTTAATTTCGGAAGAATCTTATGCTGAGTTGGAAGAAAAATTACTTAATAAGAAATTTGATAAATATGTGACGATAGAATCCAGAAAAACATTCTTAAAAGCATTACACGCTATTTGTGAAATAGTGCTTATTGAAAAAAGAATTGTTGCTTGCCGAGATAGTAAGGATGATAAGTTTTTAGAGCTTGCCGTTAATGGGTATGCAGATTTTATTATCACAGGCGATAAGGATTTATTAGTGCTACATCCCTTTGAGTCAATTGCCATTTTATCGCCATCCGATTTTTTGAAACAATTTAATAACTTCCATTAAGCAAATGAATGGTAATAACTTACCGTATCAGTCTAAAGTAATCGGCAATGCCCACTATAAAATCACTCTTAGCAACCGCTACTAGCACCTTAGCAAATCACTCTGATTCTCCCGTATTAGATGCCGAAGTGTTGCTGTGTTTTGTATTAAACAAACCGCGCTCTTACCTACGCGCTTGGTGCGACAACACAATAACAGACCAGCAACAAGCCGACTTTTTAGCCTTGATTAAACAACGGCAACAAGGTACACCGATTGCCTATTTGACAGGGACACGCGAATTTTGGTCTAGGGATTTTAAAGTCACGCCTGATGTATTAATTCCCAGACCTGATACCGAATTGTTGATTGAGCTGAGTTTAGCGTTAATCCCTAACAATCAAGCCGTTAAACTCATAGATTTAGGCACAGGCTCTGGCATTATCGCGGCGACCTTGGCGGCAGAACGTCCTAATGCGCAGGTCACCGCAGTCGATGCTAGCTTAGCCGCGTTAGCTGTCGCACAGCACAACGCCCAGCAGCACCAACTGACTAACGTTGAATTTTATTCAAGCGATTGGTTTGCTAATGTACCAAAGACGCTATTTGATTTGGTGATTAGCAATCCGCCGTATATTGATTCAGAGGATGAACATTTACAGCAAGGTGATGTGCGTTTTGAACCTAAAACTGCGTTAATTGCGAATAATCAAGGATTAAGTGATATTGAAATTATCGCCGATAAAGCGCGTAGCTACTTAAAACCTCAGGGGCATTTGTTAATTGAACATGGCTATAATCAAGCCTCACAAGTACAAGCCATTTTTAATGCCCTGCATTATGATAAAGTACAATCCTATCAAGATTTATCGGGACAGTTCCGTGTTACTTACGGACAAAAACTTTAACACTGACTTTACGCATTTATTATGAACTCACCAGATATTCAAATCCCTCGAAAACTCGCTAATCAACTGTTACACCTCGCCCAATTATCGCCAGATGCGGAAGTGTGCGGACTGGTGAGCAGTCGCAATGGTTTACCAGACCGTTGTTATGCGATAGATAACGTAGCAGAACATCCCGCGCAACGGTTTTTATTAAATGCTAGCCAACAAATTGCCGCCTTAGCTGAAATGCGCGAACGGGGCGAGGAGCTATTTGCGATTTATCATTCTCATCCAACCGCACCTGCAATTCCGTCTAGCACGGATTTGAAACTCGCCGCTTATCCAGATGCGTTATATTTAATTATTTCCCTCGATACCAAAGGTATTTTAGAAATGCGCGGCTTTCACATCAATGAGCAGATTGCTCAAGAAATTCCGCTGACTTTGAGCGAAGATTAATATGATAAACATAGGTAAAATCAATCAGCTCAGCGTCGTTAAACACCAAGGGGCAAATATTTATTTGGGTAGCGCGGTATCGAATAAAGTGCTGTTGGCGGACAAAAAACCACCTGAAAACTGCCAAGTTGGCGACAGCTTAACCGTGTTTGTTTATACCGACAGTGAAGGGTATCTCGCGGCAACTACCACACTACCACTCGCGCAAGTTGACGACATCGCTTATTTAAAAGTCGCCGCACTTAATTATGTGGGCGCGTTTTTAGATTGGGGCTTGCCGAAAAATTTACTTGTGCCTTTCAGTGAACAACACCACGAATTAGAAGTTGGTAAATCTTATCTGGTTAAGGTTTTTTTGGATGAAAAACAGCGCGTGGTTGCCACCACCAAGATTGATAAATTTATCAGCGACACCGCCGATGAAGAATTAAGCGAAGGACAACAAGTCGATTTAGTCATTGCCGATAAAACGGAACTGGGTGTTAAAGCCATCATCAATAACCGTTATTGGGGAATGCTGTACAGTAATGAACTATTTCAGCCTGTTAAAAAAGGGCAGAAATTAACAGGCTATATCAAACAAATCCGTGAAGATTTTAAAATTGATTTAAGCCTACAACAGCAAGGCTACAAAAAAATAGTTTTACCGCTTACGGACACTATTTTAAACAAACTCAAAGCCAATAACGGCGAATTAATGCTCAGTGATAAAAGCCCACCCGAAGCGATTTACGCCGCGTTTGGAGTCAGTAAAAAAGTCTTTAAACAGGCGATAGGCGCGTTGTACAAACAAGAACTGATTGATATTGAAAAAACGGGCATTAGGTTGCGTTAAGCAACTTTTTATAAAATGGGCAAACAGTGTTTATCGTTTATCCCTATTAGCATTATTAACTGGCATTGATTGTATCGCTTTCGTCGCGTAGCCATCTTCTCTAATAACTGATGTATCAACACTTATCAGGACAAAAAGTTAAGCAGTTTTTAGCTGCATTTCGTAATTGACGGGCGATACATAGCCATTGCCGGAATGCAATCGTTGTTGATTGTAAAACACTTCGATATAGTCAAACACGTCTTTTTTCGCCTGATCTCTGGTTAGGTACGGTTGTTGGTCTATCAGTTCGGTAAAGG
>DFWO01000171.1 GCA_002380945.1 Methylococcaceae bacterium UBA4132
TGTCTCGCCCGTCAATTACGAAATGCAGCTAAAAACTGCTTAACTTTTTGTCCTGATAAGTGTTGACAAATCATACTATTTTTTCTTTCAATTCTGTAGAACTGGGTTTTGATTTAGTGGCTGGACTCACGGCGGCAGCGGTGGTTTTACCCAAAGCGATGGCTTATGCGACTGTGGCGGGTTTGCCAGTCGCTGTCGGTCTTTACACCGCGTTTTTGCCAATGATGATTTACGCACTACTGGGAAGCTCGCGGGTGCTTAGTGTCAGTTCTACAACGACCCTAGCTATTTTAACAGGTACACAACTTGGTTTGGTCGTACCCGATGGCGACTCCGCCAAACTTATTACCGCCGTAGCGACACTGACTGCGCTGGTGGGTGTAATACTGATACTCGCATCAGTACTGCGCCTAGGATTTGTTGCCAATTTTATTTCTACTCCCGTTTTGACAGGTTTTAAAGCAGGTATTGGCTTGGTTATCGTACTGGATCAAGTACCTAAACTGCTGGGTATTCACATTCATAAACACGGTTTTTTTCATGATGTACTGGCGGTGATACAGCAATTACCCGATACGTCATTGATAACCTTGACGATTGCCGCAGGGACGTTGCTGATACTGATAGGTATGGAGTTTTTCTGGTCACACTCGCCCGCGCCGTTGATTGCCGTAGGTGGAAGTATCCTCGTTTCTTGGTTGTTTGGACTGTCTACACAAGGCGTTGCTGTGGTCGGCTTTATTCCCGAAGGACTGCCGCCACTGACATTGCCCGATGTCAACTTGGTTGAGCAATTACTTCCAGGTGCTTTGGGTATTGCCTTAATGAGTTTTACTGAATCCATTGCAGCAGGGCGTGCTTTCGCTAATTGCAATGAACCTGCTATCAATGCCAATCGTGAATTTATCGCCACAGGCGTAGCTAATTTAGGCGGTGCTTTATTTGGCGCGATGCCAGCAGGTGGTGGTACTTCCCAGACAGCCGTTGTCCGTGCAGCTGGGGGGCGTTCTCAAAAAGCCTCTTTGGTCACTGCGGCGACTGCATTGGCAACTATGTTGCTGTTATCAACTTTGTTAGGCTTGCTTCCTCATGCCACACTGGCGGCAGTTGTCATTGTTTACTCCATCGGACTCATTCAACCAAAAGAGTTTATGGCAATAAAAAAAGTGCGCATCATGGAATTTCGCTGGGCATTGATTGCCTGTTTGGGTGTGCTGATGTTCGGTACTTTGCAGGGTATTGTGGTTGCTATTATCGTATCGCTGATAGGTCTTGCTAGTCAGACTGCTCATCCACGCGTATCCGTTATTGTTCGCAAACCAAATACCGATGTCTTACGTCCACAGTCTCCTGAACATCCTGAAGATGAAATGATTGCAGGCTTGCTGATTTCACGACCTGAAGGGCGTATTTACTTCGTTAATATAGATAATATTATTGAACAGATAATGGCTTTGGTGGCTCAGTATCAGCCGCGCGTGCTGGTTTTGGATATGAGTCGAATTACAGATATTGAATATTCAGCATTGCAAAGACTGGTAGAAGGTGAACAGCGTACTAGTCAACAAGGGGCTATCACGCTGTGGCTGGCAGGACTGAACCCCAGTGTACTTGAAATGGTAAGGCATACTGATTTGGCTGAAAAACTGGGGCGTGAGCGTATGATGTTCAATGTACGCGTTGCCATTGAACGATATCAAGCAAAGCAGAATGTGGGGTGATATACAAGAACCGTAGTATATCAGCGAAAAGCTCAGCTACTTGCTCGATTGTGTATTTTGTTTATTCGAGGAATCACAGTAAGTTGGCTGAGGCTGTTAAAAATGCTCATCAATGTCCACGAAAATATCTGAATCCTTAGGGACGTTGTCTTACAACGTCTTTACAGCCTAGTGTAATATGCTAAAGACCACGCTTTTTAGTATGGTTTAAAAAACCGCAGTAAAAGGTTTATTTCAACCATCCGTCTTTTTCTCATCCATTTCAATGTATTCCTAATTAAATAAAACCTATTGATTTTATTGATGTTCTTTATAATGTAAAAATTATGGCATGAAAATAGCTTAACAGTCTGTAAGTTCATGTACCCCCCCCTCATCTTCACATGAAACTTTTGATAAATTAACTTATATTTCTAGGAGTAACATTGCCATGATATTAGACATTATTCTTACAGGTGCTTTTGGTATAGCTATTTTTTATGCGCATATTTTTCTCAAAAATATGCCCACTGACGAATAACACTCATAAAGGCACTATTCTGACGCAAGGCGTTTAACTTAAAACTCGATTTTCTGCAGCAATAGTTGAACGCCCAATCAATAGTAATCAATACTGTTATTCATCTTACATTCAGCAACCGCTAGTTAATATTTAGTCTATATTATTAAATGAGAATAGATAAGTAGCCGCGATTTTATTACTGTGCAGCTGTTAGGGGCTACTGATAGAAAATCTTAAATAGTTTATAAATTAAGGTAGTGACAACAATGAACGTAACAAATCAAAATAAAACGCCAGATATTGATCTCGATAATAATTTTGACGCGCTTTGCCAAGGCTTTGACGGCGGCAGTTTTTATGGCTTGGAATATATCCTTGAGGATTTTTTTCAGAGGACAAAGGAAAAACCCGTTGCGCCTACCCAACAGGCTGTCGATTGGTTTGGGTTGAATACCTAGTTCAATTTGTAGGATAGTTATTAAAACAAGAGCGGAATATGCTTCGCTGTTCTGCTTGATTTGTCAACACTTATCAGGACAAAAAGTTAAGCAGTTTTTAGCTGCATTTCGTAATTGACGGGCGAGACA
>DFWO01000088.1 GCA_002380945.1 Methylococcaceae bacterium UBA4132
CAATACTTTATTTTGACTCCCTTTCAATCTCTTCTTCCCTAACCCCCACTAAATTCCCAGCTAGTAACGAAGTGAGCTCGCTATTGTACAAGCCAGAGATTATTCGTCAAGCAATTATTTTTCAAATATATCTTTACTAAGCTACTTTTTAACTACAAACCCACAAGTTAAGAAAACAACGCCAAAAGAAAAACTTAGCGCATATCAAATACTTATAGATAACAACCGAGCTGGCACTGACAAAACACCTGTCTGTTGATGAATTTAGCAGTTTGCTATGACAGAGTGAAATTAATTATTAGGTTTACTGACCAGTTTTAATTGGTACTTGTTAAATGTCTGAAGATTTTTGCAATGAAACAGTGTATTCACACTAATCTCAATCAATTATTTGATTGAGATCACTGGAGTCATTAACGCGATCACGAAGTTCTTTGCCAGGTTTAAAATGGGGAACGTATTTTTCTGATAAGGCGACCGATTCGCCTGATTTTGGATTTCGTCCGACACGAGGCGGGCGTTTATGTAAAGAGAAACTACCAAAGCCTCTAATTTCAATTCTTTCACCAGAAGACAATGCTTGATTCATTTTTTCAATGATACATTTCACAGCCAGCTCTACATCTTTTAGAGCTAGATGCGGCTGTTGTTTAGCAAGTGCTTCAATTAATTCAGATTTTGTCACATTCCACCCTATAAAAAAGAATAAAAAAGAGGACATGCTCGTAAGCATATCCTCCCCTTATGGTCTTTATTTTTCCATTTGTTTAAAGATGTCAGCGAATGTTGGTGAACCAACTGATTGCTGAGAGTGATCTTTAATAGTATGACTTTCTTCGTCGTGATCTTTAGCTTTGATAGACAAAGAAATAGATTTACTTTTTTTATCTACGCCGATGAATTTCGCTTCAACGCTGTCGCCTTCTTTTAACAAAGTGCGAGCATCTTCAACGCGGTCACGTTGAATTTCAGAAGCGCGTAAGTAGCCTTCAACATGATCAGCTAAAGTAATAACAGCACCTTTAGCATCGACTTCTTTCACTGTACCTTTAACTAAGCTACCTTTCTCGTGTTTAGCTAAGAAATTTTGGAAAGGGTCTTGTTCCAGTTGTTTGATACCTAAAGAGATACGTTCACGCTCAGAGTCAACCGCTAAAATGACAGTTTCTAATTCATCACCTTTTTTGAATTCACGCACTGAAGCTTCGCCATCATCTGCCCAAGAAATATCAGACATGTGAACCAAGCCGTCAATACCGCCATCCAAGCCAATGAAGATACCAAAATCAGTGATGGATTTAATTTTGCCTGAGATTTTGTCACCTTTGTTGTGTGTGGCAGCAAATTCATCCCAAGGATTGGCTTTACATTGTTTCATGCCTAATGAAATACGACGACGTTCTTCGTCAATTTCCAAGACCATGATTTCAACTTCGTCACCTAATTGAACCAGTTTAGATGGGTTGATGTTTTTGTTAGTCCAATCCATTTCAGAAACGTGAACTAAACCTTCAACGCCTTCTTCAATTTCTACGAAGCAACCGTAATCAGTTAAGTTATTGACTTTACCGAATACGCGAGTACCTGCTGGGTAACGTCTAGCAATGTTTTGCCAAGGGTCTTCGCCCATTTGTTTCATGCCTAGAGATACGCGGTTTTTATCTTTGTCGTATTTCAGGACTTTAACTTTAATTTCTTGACCGATTTCCACACACTCAGATGGGTGACGTACGCGTCTCCATGCCATATCTGTGATGTGTAATAGACCATCAATACCACCTAGATCAATAAACGCGCCGTAATCAGTTAAGTTTTTAACAACACCTGTGACTATCGCGCCTTCTTCTAGGGTTTTCAGTAATTCTTCACGTTCTGCACTGTATTCTTTTTCAACCACAGCACGACGAGATAAAACAACGTTATTACGTTTTTGATCGATTTTGATGACTTTGAATTCTAAGTCACGATTTTCTAAGAAAGTTGTGTCACGAATTGGGCGTACATCAACCAACGAACCAGGTAAAAAGGCACGCAATGCGCCAACCGCAACTGTGAAACCGCCGCGTACTTTACCAGTGATTTGACCGATGATAGTGGCTTCTTTTTCAAATGCACTTTCCAATTCAGACCATGCTTTGTTTTTCTTCGCTTTGTCGCGGGAAAGAAGAGTAGCACCTAAACCGTCTTCAAATAAATCAAGGGCAACTTCGATTTCGTCGCCAATCGACACTTCTAATTCGCCATTGTTATTAAGAAATTGCCATTTTGGAATGACACCTTCTGATTTAGAGTGTGTACTGACGATGACCATATCGTTTTCGATGTCAATTACAGTACCCATTAACATGGCACCAGGACTCATTTTGGTCTTGGTTAAACTTTCTTCAAGTAATGCAGCAAAGCTTTCGCTCATTTTCTTTTCCCAGACTTGCTAAAAATCGCACAAGCCTTTCATATCAAAGTTAAAAAAAACCGCATGGATATGCGGCAATAAAAAAAATCCCTAACGGATTAAATTAAGCACTTCTTCAATCACGGCATCTATGCTCATGTTTGAAGAATCAATATAAAGTGCATTTTCAGCCATCGTTAAAGGTGCAGTTGCACGCTCTCTATCACGACGATCACGCTCTTCAATATCGTTTGTTAAGCGGGGAAGATTAGCATCAATTCCTTTTTCTTTCAACTGTTTATATCGTCTTCGCGCTCTTTCTTCCGCACTTGCAGTTAAAAATACTTTGCTAGCTGCATCAGGAAAAACTACCGTTCCCATATCACGACCATCTGCAACTAAACCAGGTAGTTGTCTAAAATTTTTCTGCTTTTGTAACAACACCCGTCTGACTTCAGGCAAAGCGGCAATAATGGATGCAGTATTGCCTGTGCTTTCTAGCCCTAATTGTGCGGTAATATCGTTACCGTTCAGTTTAACAACCAGCTCATCACCACATTCAAACGCCAAATCCATGATTTCGGCAACTTTAACGATAGCGGCTTCATCGGCTAAATCAACGGATTGTTGTAATAGCGCGATAGCTAATGACCGATAAATTGAGCCGCTATCTAAATAATTCCAGCCCAATTTTTTTGCCACTAAACGGCTAACCGTGCCTTTACCTGCACCGCTAGGACCATCAATTGTCAAAACAGGAGCAGTCATTACGATTCCTCGCACACTAAATCTAAGCCTAAGTTTTTCACTAAGTCTTTGAATTCAGGGAAAGATGTATTAACGTTCGCGCAATCCAATACTGTAATCGGCGCACTAGCACGCAAACCCGCAATTGAAAACGCCATTGCAATACGATGGTCGCCGTGTGAAGTCACCGTACCACCACCAATATTGCCACCGCCTTGAATAATCATGCCGTCCTCAGTCGGTTGTGCGTCCACGCCCAAAATCTGCAAACCATCCGCCATCACTTGAATACGGTCTGATTCTTTCACGCGCAATTCTTCTGCACCTGTTAAACGCGTTTGCCCTTCCGCACACGCAGCCGCAACAAACAACACAGGAAATTCATCTATCGCTAATGGTACTAAGTGTTCGGGAATATCAATGCCTTTTAATGGGCTATAAACAACGTGCAAATCCGCAACTGGCTCACCGCCCACTTCACGCTCATTCAATACTTCAATATTCGCACCCATCAAACGCAAAATATCAATCACGCCTGTACGCGTTGGATTAATGCCAACGTGTTTTAATAAGAGGTCTGAACCTTCGGCAATCGATGCACCGACCAGAAAAAATGCCGCTGAGGAAATATCGCTAGGTACATCAATATCTGCCGCGATTAATTTGCCGTCAGCCGTGACAGTGACTTTGCTGCCGTCTTGTTTAACAGGATAAGAAAAACCTGCCAACATACGCTCAGTATGGTCGCGGGTTGGTGCAGGTTCAGTGACGCTAGTTTCACCTTGTGCGTACATCCCCGCTAAGATTAAACACGATTTAACCTGCGCACTCGCCATCGGCATAACGTAGTCAATGCCTGTTAGCTGCCCTGCTTTGCCTGTGATATACAGCGGCGCAGTGCCTTTTTCAGTGGTTTTAATGTCTGCACCCATTTTTGCCAACGGCTCAGTAACGCGTTTCATCGGTCTACCTGACAAGGATTTATCGCCCGTCAATACTGAATTAAACGGCTGACCTGCTAATAAACCGCTCAATAAACGCATGGACGTTCCAGAATTGCCCAGATATAAATCATTTTTCGGAGCTTTTAAACCGTGTTTACCGACACCGTGAATAGTGAGTTCACCATTCACTGGTCCTTCAATTTCCACACCCATATCACGAAACGCTTGCAAAGTTGCCAAGGCATCTTCGGCTTCTAAAAAGCCTTTCACATGAGTCACGCCTTCAGCAAGTGAACCCAACATAATGGAACGGTGCGACATGGATTTATCACCTGGAACACGCGCTTCGCCTTGTAATTTACCGCCGTTTTGAACATGGAATGTAATTGATTTTGACATAGTAGGCACTTCAAACTGATTAAGAAAACGTTGCCGCGCCGATTTGGCATAAGCAAACGTGGAAAAAAGTTGTTGGTAATCATCATTCGCCAACAAACCGTGTATTTTAGCCAATTCTGCGCGTAACTGCTCGATTAATGGCAGAATTTCTGACTTATTTGCCGCGCAAATATCTTTCCACATGGTCGGATCGCTGGAAGCGATACGGGTAAAATCCCGAAAGCCACCCGCTGCGTATTTGAAAATCTCCGTTTGTTCATCTTTATGCCCTAGCATATCGACTAGGGCAAACGCTAAGATGTGCGGTAAATGGCTGGTAGCGGCGAGAATACCATCATGGTGTTGCGCGTCCATGATAGACACTAACGCGCCAAAGCCTTGCCAAAATTGCTTAATTTTTTGTACTGCGTCGGGATTGGTATGACTGGCAGGCGTTATAATTAAACGTTTATGGCTAAACAAATCCACTAACGCCGCTTCAACGCCACTTTGTTCCGCACCTGCAATGGGATGAGCGGGGACTAAATTATCAGGAATAACACCGAACACTCGCTCAGCGGCGGCAAGTACGCTGCCTTTGGTGCTACCCACATCGGTGTAGATAGTATTTTCTGACCAGAACGGTTTGAGTTGAGTAAAAATAGCTTCGATACTGGCGACTGGCGTGGCAATTACCACGCAATCTGCACCTTCAACAGCTTGGTAGGTTGGGTTAGCGTAGCGTAACCCAACATTCGCCGTGTGATTCGTTGGGTTTCGTTCCTCAACCCAACCTACCGACTCGATATAAAACTCATCAATCACACCCAACCGTTTTGCAGTTTGCAAATTAACTAAATCTTGCGCACGCCCGTAGCCAACAATCGTTTTCGCCAAGCCCTGAGCGCGAGCCGCTTTCGCAACCGAACCGCCAATTAAACCAACGCCGATAACGCACAGCTTATTAAACATTCTTTAATACATCGGCTAAGGCTTGCAAAAATAACGCATTCTCGGCATCTGTGCCGATACTGATACGCAAGTGATGGGGCATTTCATAATTACCAACAGGACGCACAATCACACCTTTATGTAGCAGTGCGTCATAAATTGGCTGTCCCGCTTGTTTTAAATCTACTGATACAAAATTACCCGCTGACGGTATCCATTCTAAACCCAAGGTTTTAAAACCATCGGTAAGTTGCGCCATGCCTTGGGTATTATTATTAACCGTCATCTGCAAATGTTCTGCATCATTCAGCGCGGCAGTTGCAGCAACCAACGCCAAGGAATTATTATTAAACGGTTGGCGCACCCGATTTAAAATATCGGCAATCTCAGGACTTGATAAGCCATAACCAACGCGCAAACCAGCCAAACCATAGGCTTTAGAAAACGTGCGTGTGATAATTAAATTCGGGAATTTTTTCAGCCAGTCAATTGAATCAACGGTTTCAACCTGACTGACAAACTCAAAATATGCTTCATCCAACACACAGATAACCGATTCAGGCAACGAACAGATAAAGGCTTCCAAACTGGCTTGGCTTAATAACGTACCTGTTGGATTATTTGGATTTGCCACAAACACCAGCCGCGTTTTAGCCGTCACCGCTTTTAACATTCCTTCTAAGTCATGCCCATAATTGACCGCAGGCACAACCACAGCCGTTGCACCCACGGCTTGCGTGACGATGGGATATACCGCAAATGCGTGTTGCGAAAAAATCACCTCCAACTCAGGCGTGACAAAGGCGCGTGCAATTAATTCTAAAATTTCATTTGAACCATTGCCCAAGGTAATTTGTTCACTACTTAGCGCGTATTTATTAGCCAACGCTTTCTTTAGATGAAAGCCGCTACCATCAGGATACAAACCCAACTCAGGCAACGCGGCTTGAATCGCTGCCAATGCTTTTTTACCTGCACCAAACGGATTTTCATTAGAAGCCAGTTTAATAATCTGCGTCAATCCCAGTTCACGCTCTAGTTCTTCGATGGGCTTACCCGCTTTGTAAGGGACAAGCTGTTGCACACCCGTTACAGCTAACGAGTAAATAGTAGTATTGTTCATAAGATTCAGGGCAAAAAAGGGGCATTGTTAATTAAAACGATGGGAAAGGTCAAACTAGCATTATTTATACAGAGAACTGAATACGGCACAAACCCTAAAATGTCATTTTGGTTATGTATCAAATCAAATAAAGGTGACGGTTAGGTCTGTAACTAACACGGATGTCCAATTCACACTTGTGTGCTAGTATCCCATCTGCTCGAATAAAACGTAGATTCAAATATATTGAGTTTATTCACTATTTCGATTGAGTGGCTAGGCTTAACTCACCTCACAGTAATACAAAGGAGTTCAACGATGAAAACGACACAATGGTTTTGGATACTTAGCTTAACAATAATTTCTGTACAAGTATTTGCTTATGGCAGTAGTAGCAGTTCCAAGTCCTGCACTAAACCGCATTTTAGTGAGTTCGTACCCGCCGATAAAGCAGAAGTCGCGCCGCAATCGACGTTTTCTTTTATGGCATCTTCTGTCAGCAATCCTAAAAGTATTGCTGTGGATATTAAAAAACAAGCTGTAGCGATTACGGTAACGCCTAAAGGTCAAGGCTATCAAGTCAGTGGCAAACTGCCCAGTGATTTAAAAGGCACGACTGCCCGAATTAATATTACGGCTGAAGGTGCGAATAGTTGTAAAGGCAGTGATGGCTGGTTAATCAACATTAAAGAATAGCCAACGAGACTTAGCACCTTGTCCACGAAAAGCACGAAAATAAATAGTTTATTAAATTCAAGATGCTGTTAGTGCCTTTCGTGCTTTTCGTGGATATTAAATCATGCGTAACATCAGTTAATAAGATGAGCTTGTTATTCTCGATGCGCGCGAGATAACTCAATAAATCCATGTGTACCACGTTTAGATTTGACAGCTAACCAGTCTTTTAATTGGCGTAATTCAGCGGTTTCTTCCAAGTTATCCAGCGGCTGTTTATTTCTTAACAACCGAAAAGCCATTTCCAGTACCTTGTAGCGTTCGCCAGTAATGCCTGCTCGTTTTAAGCCTATGGTATTTAAACGATAGTGCCGTGCGGGTCGTCCACCTATTAGCGTGAACGGAATTACATCCATGTTTAGCCCTGTTGTGCCTTGCACGATAGCGAATGAACCAATACGGCAAAATTGATGCGCCACCACCGAGCCGCCCATAAAGACGTTATTGCCGACTTCAACATGACCGCCAATGGCAACATTATTAGCGAATATGGTGTTACTGCCGATGTTACAGTCATGCGCGACATGGCTGTTATTCATAAAGTAACACTGTGATGCAATACGGGTTTCACCGTGTTCTTTAGAAGCACGGTGAGCAGTAAAGCCTTCTCTAAATACATTGTTATCACCGATTAGTAACCAAGAAACCGTTTCTGCTTTAAAGCCAGTATCTTGCGGCAAACCGCCTAACACAGCATGAGGATGCAAAATATTACCGTTGCCCATTTTGACATAACGTTGCACCACCGCGTGTGCGCCAATATGACAATCATCACCCAGTTCAACGCCTGATTCAATGACTGCAAAAGGGTCTACGATAATGTTGTTGCCTAATACAGCATCGGGCGCAATATACGCAGTGGGGTGTATGGATTGGGTCATGATTAGCCTCTTGGATGATATTTGGTATGTAAGTCTTTTAAGCGTTCGCGGGCAACATGTATATAGATTTGCGTAGTCGATAAATCCGAATGCCCAAGTAGTAATTGTACTACGCGTAAATCCGCACCGTGATTTAACAAATGGGTGGCAAAGGCGTGTCTTAGAGTATGCGGCGATAACTCTTTGTTAATACCTGCGGTTTTAGCGTGCCGTTTGATAATATGCCAAAAGGCTTGCCGCGTCATACCACCTGCTCGATTAGTGACAAATAAATAATCACATTGTCGCTCACCCAGTAAGCTCACTCTGGAGCTGGTCATATAATTTTCTAGCCAACTCATGGCTTCTGCACCGACAGGCACTAAGCGTTCTTTATTGCCCTTACCGATAATTCTAACCACACCTAGTCTAAAATTAATTTGCTCAAATTTTAAATTAACCAATTCTGACACGCGTAATCCTGTGGCATAAAGCATTTCCAACATGGTTTTATCTCTAAAGCCTAAAGGATTACTGACTTCTGGTGCGCTGAGCAGCAATTCCACGTCATGTTCAGACAGTGATAACGGCAACGGTTTACCAATATGAGGGGATTCTATTAATGCCGTGGGATCAACACTGATGCGGTTTTCACGGATAAAGTAACCGTAGAAGCGTCGTAAACTGGATAAAATGCGTGCTGAAGACCGATTACCGATACCGTCTTTATAACGACTAGCAAGAAATTGTGATAAATCACTGCCTGTTACCTCTAACAAGTGTTTGTCTTTTAACCAAAGCGCGAAAATGCGTAAATCACTGCGATAGGCGGATAAGGTATTTTCGCTTAAGCCTTGTTCTACCCACACAGCATCTAAAAATTGGTCAATTAAATCAGTGGCTTTCATTGTTGGTAACAGATTTGCTAACTGCGCAAGGTTCTAAAAAGACAGAAGTGACGTAGTTTCACTTCTGTCTCAATGGCGGTTACTGCGCTTTAGGCTGGGGATGAGGGTGATGTTGCATCATCGTGTCGTGATACGCTTTCATTAAATCGCGTTGTTGTTTTTTCAGTTGCTCTTTTTTAGCGGGGTCTTTTTCTGCCAAAATTTGATTAGACAAGTCGTGCATCATCAACGAATGTTCTTGTATGGCTTTTAGATGCTGTTCTTGTTGTTCTTCGGTCATATTACCCATCATCATGCCGCCATGTTTCATGGGTTGAGCCGCTGATTGTGGCTCGGCTGGTTTTTCTGCATCGGCAGCCCAACTTGCTATACTCAGCGGTAATAACAATAAACCAAGAGCTGTTAATTTATGAGAGTGTTTCATTTTGAATGACCTCGTAGAGTGATTAGGAAATGAATGTTGATAACAATTGTTGAAAGTTAAGCTACTTTTAATAGTTGACTCGCATTATGGTGACTTATTACGAATTAAACATACCATTAATTAGCACGGAGTTGGCTATGGCATTCTAGTCGTTATCCAAGTATATTGCCGTGTTTTTATAAGTTATCGTTATAAACTATTCAATCATCATGAAATCAACTTTACTTGTATGTGCTGTTCAACAGCCCTGCCATGCAGACAGACAGACCAATCTTGACTTTTCTATTGCCAAAATTCATGAAGCTGCCATAGCGGGTGCTGATTTAGTCGTATTACCCGAATTACATTTAGGACCTTATTTTTGCCAAAACGAAGATCATAATCACTTTGATCTAGCGCAACCTATTCCCGGTCCTACGACAGAAATTTTGTCGGCGGTAGCAAAAAAATTGCAAATTGTCATTGTTTCCACTATTTTTGAAAAAAGAGCTGCGGGGCTTTATCACAATACTGCTG
>DFWO01000139.1 GCA_002380945.1 Methylococcaceae bacterium UBA4132
CAAATTATTGGAGCTAGTCGTTTCCCCCCCCCCCCCCCCGCCGCCGCCTGGAATACCGCCTTTTGCGGCAAAAGAACTGCCACTAATTACGCATAGCCCCACTAATACTGCTGTAGCTAGTAACTTAGGCTGAAATTGTTTTAACGTTTTCATGATACATCTCCAATTAATTTGAATGAAATCTTAAAAAACCTTTGTATGACATTGACGATGTCATTCTCGGCAGTTCGACTTTCCAAATATCTTGGATTCGCAACTTTCTGTCCCTACCTCACGATAGGTTTAGCTTTGACCGCCTAAACGGATACGAATTAATCATAACCACCTCCAGCCAAGCTGAATTTAGTTAAAATTTGAGTGCAACCATAGAAACTATGGATACATGAAATATATTAAATAAAAATACCTTAAAGTCAATGAGTTAGAATGGAGCATTAAAGGGTAGAAAATGGATACTAAAAATATCCATTCTAAGAAATTAGGCATTGTTAATTTTCGATAGATTTTCAATTTTTTAGCTTTATATTTCAAACAGATAAAAATAAAAATCTCTACATGCTTAACAATGCCAGAAATTACATTGGATGGTACGCTGTTTTGGTATAGCGTGTAGAAAGGAGGCTTATTGTTTTCGGTTGGTAAAAAAACGTACTTTCTAATAGAGCTCAATTTCTCCTATTACCATCCAAAATTTAAGACTAAACTAAGTATATTTTCTTTATTCTTCTCAGAGGTCGTCTTATGCACAAGCAGCAAACACTTACCATTGATGGCAACCAAGCGGCGGCTAGCATAGCGCACAAGCTTAATGAAGTTATTGCCATTTATCCGATAACGCCGTCCTCGAATATGGGCGAATGGGCGGATGAATGGTCAGCAAAAGGACAAAAAAACTTGTGGGGAACGGTGCCGCAAGTGATTGAAATGCAGAGTGAAGCGGGGGTTGCGGGTGCGATTCATGGCGCGTTACAAGCGGGATCACTCGCAACCACGTTCACCGCCTCGCAAGGTTTATTATTGATGCTGCCCAATATGTACAAAATTGCGGGCGAATTATCGCCAGCGGTGTTTCATATTGCTGCACGTTCTTTGGCGTGTCAGGGCTTGTCGATTTTTGGCGATCACAGTGATGTGATGTCGGCGCGGATGACGGGCTTTGCCATGTTGTGTTCTAACTCGCCGCAAGAAGCGATGGATTTTGCCTTGATTGCTCATGCGGCAACGTTAGAAAGTCGCGTGCCGTTTATGCACTTTTTCGATGGCTTTAGAACCTCGCATGAAGTGGCAAAAATCGTTGATATTAGTGATGATGTGATACGCGCCATGATTAATGAAGACTGGGTAACAGCGCATCGCAACCGCGCTTTAAGTTCTGATAATCCTGTCTTGCGTGGTACGGCACAAAATCCCGATGTGTATTTTCAAGCGCGGGAAACGGTGAATGCGTTTTATAACGCGCTACCTGAGATTGTACAGAACACCATGAACCGCTTTGCGGAACTCACAGGGAGACAGTATCAAATATGTGAATATCGTGGTGCGCCCGATGCTGAACGGGTAATTGTTATCATGGGTTCAGGTGCGGAAACCGTAACGGAAACGTTGAACTATTTGAATGCCCACGGTGAAAAAGTCGGCGTATTGATAGTGCGTTTATACCGCCCGTTTGATGCTGCCGCGTTGTTAGCCGCACTGCCTGCCTCGGTACAAAAAATTGCCGTGTTGGATAGAACCAAAGAAGTGGGTGCGGACGGTGAACCACTTTATAAAGATGTCTTAGGTGCGATTGCGCAAGATTTTATCAGCGGCGGTGCGAAATTTCCGACTCTGCCGAAAATAGTTGGCGGGCGTTATGGGCTATCGTCTAAAGAGTTCACCCCCGCTATGATTAAAGCGGTTTATGATGAACTGAAAAAAGATTCGCCGAAAAATGCTTTCACCATCGGTATTCATGATGATGTCACGCACACCAGTTTGGCTTGGGATGCAAGTTTTCGGACAGGTGCAAACAGCGACACTATTCAAGCTATGTTTTACGGTTTGGGCAGTGACGGCACAGTGGGCGCGAATAAAAACACCATTAAAATCATCGGTGAAGACACCGATTTACACGCGCAAGGCTATTTTGTGTATGACTCGAAAAAGTCAGGCGCGGTTACGGTGTCACATTTGCGTTTTGGCGCGAAGCCGATACAGTCTAGTTATTTAATCAGCGACAACGATGCAAATTTTATCGGCTGTCATCAAACTATATTCCTGCATCGTTACGCTATGCTGGATAACGCGGCGGATAATTCAGTATTTTTATTGAATTCTCAAGAACCTATTGAGACAGTTTGGGATTCCTTGCCCGCGAAAATGCAAGCGCAAATTCTGGCAAAAAATATTCGTTTTTATGTGATTGATGGTTATGCGGTTGCGGAAAAAACGGGCATGGGTAAGCGCATTAACACCATCATGCAGACTTGCTTTTTTGCCATTTCAGGCGTGTTGCCACAAGACGAAGCCATTACCGCGATTAAACACGCGGTGGAAAAAACCTACGGCAAAAAAGGGCAGCGCATTGTTGAGCTGAATTTCCAAGCGATTGATGAAACCTTGGCGAGTTTGCATCAAGTTAGCGTGCCGAAACAGGTTAGCAGTGGCTTTGATATTGTCTCAGTGATTAAAGACACCGCGCCTGAATTTGTTAAACGGGTAACAGGCGAGATTATTGCAGGACGCGGCGACTTATTACCCGTCAGTGCGATGCCGATAGACGGCACGTTTCCAGTCGGTACAGCGGCGTTTGAAAAACGTAATTTAGCCTTAGAAATTCCTGTCTGGGAAACCGATTTATGCACGCAATGCGGTAAATGTGCGATGGTGTGTCCTCATGCCTCAATTCGTAGCAAAATTTATGCAACTGAGTTGTTGAGTGACGCGCCTGAATCGTTTAAGCACATGACTATGTTAGGCAAAGATTTTCCTGCGGGTTTATCGATGACTTACCAAGTCGCTCCCGAAGACTGCACAGGCTGTACTTTATGCGTAGACATCTGTCCCATTCGGGATAAATCGAATGCTAGCCGTAAAGCTCTTAACATGAGTCCGCAACCTGCTTTAGTCGAGGCTGAACGTGAAAATTGGGAGTTCTTTTTAAACATTCCCGAATACGATAGAACGCTGATAAAAACCAATACCCTGAAAGGTGCGATGGTGTTACAGCCGCTGTTTGAATTTTCGGGCGCGTGTGTCGGTTGTGGGGAAACACCATATTTAAAACTCGCTTCGCAATTGTTTGGTGACAGAATGGTGATTGCTAACGCGACAGGCTGTTCATCGATTTATGGTGGCAACTTACCGACTACGCCTTGGACTAAAAATAGCGAAGGACGCGGGCCTGCGTGGAATAACTCGCTATTTGAAGACAATGCGGAGTTTGGTTTAGGGATTCGGGTGTCTATCGACAAACACGCTGAACAGGCGGCTGAATTATTAGTATCGTTGCGTGATTCATGCAATGGGGATTTGATTGATGCAATTTTAAATGCTGACCAGTCCAATGAAGCGGGCATCCATGAACAACGTGAACGGGTAGTTGAACTCAAACAAGCACTCAATAAATTGGACAATCCAGCGGCAAAAAATTTAGCTCAACTTGCTGATAATCTGTGCAAAAAAAGCGTGTGGATTATCGGCGGTGACGGTTGGGCGTATGACATTGGCTTTGGCGGTGTTGACCACGTTCTAGCCAGCGGTCGCAATGTTAATATTCTGGTGTTAGATACCGAAGTGTATTCCAACACAGGTGGACAAACTTCAAAATCCACACCGTTAGGCGCGGTGGCTAAATTCTCCGCAGGCGGTAAAGCGACGGCTAAAAAAGATTTAGCCTTATTGGCAATGGATTACAGCAACGTCTATGTGGCACATGTCGCGTATGCGGGTAAAGACACGCAAACTCTGAATGCGTTTTTAGAAGCCGAAGCGCATGATGGCCCTTCGATTATTATTGCTTACGCGCCTTGTATCGCGCACGGTGTCGATATGTCCAACAATCACCGCCAACAAAATTTAGCGGTAAAAAGTGGACATTGGCCATTATTCCGTTTCAATCCCAACAAAGCGAAATTAGGTAAAAATCCTATGCAGTTGGATTCACCAGAGCCTTCAATTCCCTACCGCGATTTTGTTAAAACAGAAACCCGTTTCAGTATGCTCTGGCAAAGCCATCCTGATGATGCCGAACGCTTTTTAGCGCAAGCCCAACAAGATGTAAAAAACCGTTACCACTATTACAAACAACTGTCAGAACTGGACTGGAACGACACCACCAGCGTCTCGGCAATCAAAGCCCAACTTAAAACTGACAGTGCAAAGGAGCAAAACAATGGTTGATTTAACGACAACTTACTTAGGTTTAAAACTGGCGCATCCGCTTGTTCCTTCTGCATCACCATTTAGTAAAGATGCGGACACTGCCAAACGCTTGGAAGATGCAGGTGCGTCTGCCATTGTCATGCACTCGTTATTTGAAGAAAAAATAGAATCCGAAGCACAACAAATGGATAGATTCTTTTTTAATCAATCGATAGGCGTTGGTGAAGCCGATTCATTTCATCCTGTTCCCGATAACATTCAATCTTATCAGGAGCAGTATTTAGAAACGGTACGCAGTCTTAAATCGGCATTGAACATTCCCGTCATTGCCAGTTTAAACGGTTCATCGTTAAGCGGTTGGATAGACTACAGTACCCATTTACAGCAAGCAGGCGCGGACGCATTAGAACTTAATATCTACCATCTTGCTGCCAACATCAATGACAGTAGTGAAACAGTAGAAAACCGTTACATAGAAGTGTTACAAGCCTTAAAAAGTCACGTCAGCATACCGATTACCATGAAATTGTCGCCACAATTTAGCTCCCCCATACATTTTATTAATCGTTTAGAAACGGCGGGAGTGAATGGTGTGTCTCTTTTCAATCGCTTCTATCAACCTGATATTGATTTAGAAACCTTAGATGTGATTCCTAAGTTAGAACTGTCCAGCACTTCCGAAGCGTTATTACGCATACGCTGGATAGCCTTATTACATGGACGCGTGAATTTATCGTTAGCAGTAACAGGTGGATTTCACCAAACGCCCGATGTCATCAAAGCTTTGTTAGCTGGCGCGGATGTCGTGCATTTATGTAGCGTGTTATTGAAAGAAGGTGCGGGAAAACTCACGCAAATGCGCAACGAGTTAGAACAATGGCTGGACGAACACGAATATGATTCTATACAGCAACTCAAAGGTAGTGTCAGCCAACAACACGCCATAGACCCCAGTGCCTATGAACGCGCTAATTATATTCAAGTGTTAGATAGTTATAGCAGTCCGAAGAGTGTGTTGCGTTAATCCCATTAATGACTGCCAGTCCTTTAACGGACTGGCAGTCGTCATGCTGTCACTTATTTAACCCGCTTCCAGCGTCCAAATACATAATCTAATGCTTCTTGAATATTCAAATCCCGTGTTGCACCGCCTGTTCTGACAAAAAACTTTGGCGTATTACCTTGTTCTAAAAAGACAGGTCTGGTCGAGGGTGAAATAATAAGCCGACACACTTCTTTATCGTCAATAACATGAAATAACACATGGACAAAATGACACAAATCAGCTCCAAGATTTGTTGAAATAGCGGTCATTAGTGTTTGTTCAAAGCCATCTTGATTGGGCTTTTTTAAGGTTGAATAATCTTTTTCCAAGCCAATAATTTCACCATTATCAGCCACACCTATTAATAAAGTGCCGCCGATATGGCTATTTAAAAAACCTGCCAGTGTTTTTAAAATCACGCCTTCCAGTGTGCGATTGATACGAGATTCCACCATGTCCCAACGCAATGATGATTTGAATTCTAAATGAGGCCCTTCGCCTTGTCTGATAATGGATGGTAAGTCCTTGTCCAGTTCGATTTTTAAGTATTCTATTTGGGTGAAGCGGCTATGAATAATTTTATAGAGAACGAGAGACAGCAAGCCAATCATCGCACCGATTTCTGCATAAAACATAATCAGCGTGACGTTACCTTGGCTGATATTGCCAGTCAGTATTTCTTTAACTTGAGTAAATACATAGCCAACAGAGGAAAGCGGATCGGCGGTTTGTTCACGCGCACTGATGTAATCGTAACTGGGTGCGAGGACAAAAATACCCATCAACGCACCCGTGATTATCACGGTAATATAAAGTTTTAGTTGTTGATGCCAGATTGACATTATTAGTAAAAAAAATCGTTTCATTATGCTGAACCTTTAGTATCCTTCAATAACAATTCAAACTCTGTAATGGGGATGGGCTTAGCAAATAAATAGCCTTGATAGAGTGGACAGTCATGTAATTTTAAAAACGCGCGTTGTTCTTCCGTTTCAACACCCTCAGCAATCACTTCCATGCCTAAATTGTTTGCCATGCCAATAATGGTTTGTACAATCACTGCATCGGCAGGTTTTACGTCGATGTTCACACTCTCTTGAAAAGCGTTTAAACACCGAATTTCAGTTACCTAATGACACATCAATCTATCCATTTTCGGTCACCCAGTGCTGTGTTCGTTAATATCATGAAACTGTCGCATAATCGTCATAAAAACGTCATCAAAATTTAATGTTTAATCATCACAATAGTCCCATCAAACATTTATTGATGGGGGTCAATATCATGCGCAAATTTTTATTAAAAAATAACGGAACCTATCTACAAAATATGATGCTAACATCAGCAGAGATTATCCTTTTTAGCTTGTTGGTAACGTGGATGATTGAGCTATTAGCAAATGAAGTGTTATTACGGTATTAATCCATTACTGTAGAGACGTTGCAATGTAACGTCTCTACAGAAAGATGCCTGTTACGGTTTGTTTATCGGCACTAATGGAACGTGATAACTTTCCATAATTGCCTGAATCTCAGCGGCATTTTCAGTAATCAGTTTATCCAGCATTTCTTTACGTTCTTTATCAGGTTTACGCACGCCCATTGCCATTGCAAAATCAAACTTTAAATCAGGCGTTGATTGCATGGGAATCATGAGATAACTATTTTCAGGACTTTGTGCGGCGACATAAGCAGCCATTGGTCCCCATAAAATTACCATATCAATTTTTTTGTCTTTTAAATCTTTATCTATCTGCATAGCGGCGTTGTTTTCACTATCGCCCGACATGGATTGATAAGGAATACCTTGATCTAATAAACCATTTTTCTGTAACCACGTTGTGCCCGGTCCTCGGTCAAACATGGCGATTTTTAATTTTTGCTGCTCTGCTAACGGCAAAGCCGCCAATTGTGCAGGGTCTTTAATGTCATCATAACCACGTCCTTTGGCAATTAATAACACATACGTTGATTGATAATAAGGCTGAGTATTTAAGGTTAAATCGTAACCGTCAGGCACGCCCATTACCACATCACATTTAAAGTTCTTACTATCCACTTCCCTGTCATTAACAGGTGCGGTCAGTGTATTGCGTATAAAGCCAATACGTTGTGCAAACCAAGTATATTCAACCGTTTGCCCCAATTTTTTAGCAAACAATTCGGCAATTTTATTTTCAAAACCGTCTTTTTTATCGGTGGAATAGGGTGGATTGAGCGGATCAGCACACACTTTAAATTTTTCTTCTGCCTGAGCGGTAAAAACCGCCGTAGCTAAACATAAGCACATAACGAGCGATGTAACTTTCATGCATATTTCCTTAAAATTCTTCAATAAAGGTGTTTTCGATAGGCGTTTGTACATAGTGCTTCTTTTCGTCCCAGAAATAGTAATAACCTTTATCGGTGGTGGTTACTTTACCATTTTTAATTGTCCAAGTTTTTGTGGTCGAACCATTAGCGTAGGTAACTAGATAATTACCATCTAAAAATTCCACCATTTTTCTGGAAAGTTGATTTTGTTGGTCTTGGGTACAGCCTGCTAATATAGCGAGACCCGCGATTAATAAGAGTCGTTTCATAATAGGTTCTGCTTGAATGAGAGAAAAAATAACAGTATAACACCGCGCTTAATGACTTAAATCAGCCAAAATTTTATCACGCACTAATTGCCCTGATAGCGTCACCATTGGCATACCACCACCAGGGTTGACACTGCCACCGACAAAATACAGATTGTTAAATTGTTTACTACGTTGCGGTATTTTAAAACCTAGATTTTTAAAACGGTCAGCAACTACGCCATAAATTGAGCCTTGATTAGAATAGTATTTTTGTTCAATATCAATAGGTGTCCAGTATTCTTCACAAACGATGTGTTTTCTTAAATCGGTTAAACCCATTCTTTCCAGTTTAATCAAGACCCGTTCCCGCAAAGCGGCATAATCTTCGGCTGTTAAGGGTTTATCGGGATTCAAATGCGGAATATGCGGCAAGATTTTGATGATTTCACAACCTGCGGGAGCTTGGCTAGGGTCGCTTTTAACGGGCGCGACTAGATAGATAGTCGGATCGTCAGATAAGCGGTTACTGTGAAATACTGCGTCAAAATGTTCGCGTGGTCGGTCTGAGTAGAAGAAATTATGGTGTGCCAGTTGGTCATAAATGCAGTCTACGCCTAAATGCAGAACCAGACCTGAGCAACTAGGTTCAAAGCGTTGCAGGCGTTTGGCTTCCTTGTCATTGTTTAACAGTTTTTGATAAGCGGGAATCACTTCCATGTTGGAAACCACAATATCCGCATTAATAATACTTTTATCCGTGAGGCGCACACCCGTAACGCGCTTACCTAGGGTTTGAATTTCCGCCACTTCGCTATTGACGCGAATCTTCACGCCTAATTCTTCTGCCAGTTTTTGCAAACCCTGCGCCATGCCATACATTCCGCCTTTGATATACCACAGCCCATAGCCGAACTGAATATACGGCAATAAATTCATTAACGCGGGCGCGTCATAAGGTGATGAACCGACATATTTAATAAAATAATTCAGTACATCGACCAGCTTGGGGTCTTTGATAAAGCGTTTTACACCCTGATCCATTGAGCGAAACACATCAAAATCTAATAGGCTACGCACCGCGCCGTAGTGATTAATGAGTTCCCAAAAGGAATCTAAGCCTTTTTCAAAATAGCCTTGTTCAGTAATTTCACAGAGTTTTTTTGAATACGCCAAAAACTGTTCGAACTCTTGGGCAGTATTTGCACCCAGTTTATCCAGTTCATGTTTCATACGCACAGGGTCTGAACTTAAATCCAGAGTGCTACCATCTTCAAAAAAATTACGCCAATGCGGTTCAACGGTTTGAATACTGACGTAGTCGTCCATTTTTCGCCCTGCTTTTTCAAACAGCTTTTGAAAAATATGTGGCATGGTGAGGATGGATGGACCTAAATCAAAGGTGAAACCGTCTTTTTCCAAAATGTTTAACTTGCCGCCCACTTTGTCATTTTTTTCCAGCAAATCAACTGTAAAACCTTCGGTAGCCAGTGAAATAGCCGCTGACAGACCACCTAAACCTGCGCCAATCACCACGATGTGTTTATTATTCATTTAATAATCCCGTCTTCTGCATAGATAGATCAAAAAGTTTTGCCAATGTTGCCGCGCATTGGATTGCGCGTAGCCGCGAAACGCTTGTAATGCTTGCCAGTTACGGTGTATGCGTTGCGATAATGAGCCGCTACCAAAGACAAAATCAATAAAACCGCGCATTTGCTGATAACGCACATCGGAATAGGGAAACCAGTTGGGTTCATCATTGAGTTTACTACGACTGGTTAATCCCGATACGGTGTAAGTAAAATTCCGCAAACCTTCCGCACCATGATAACGCCCAAAACCGCTGTTTTTGACACCACCAAATGGTAAGCCTGCATGACCGATATTTTTAATCACATCATTCACAGCCCAATTGCCCACTTGTAGCTGTCGGGCGACGCGTTCCGCCTTGTCAATGTCACGACTCCAGACGCTGGCGTTCAAACCATACTCGCTGTCGTTGGCAAGTTCGATAGCGTGTTGTTCGGTACTGAATGCCATGACGGGTAATAACGCGCCAAAGGTTTCTTCCTGCATGATACTCATGTCGTGAGTGACATCCCATAAAACGACTGGCTGTAAATATCGCCCATTTAATTGCAACGGCGCGGAGGCTTTCGCGCCTTTGGCAAGCGCGTCTTGATAATGGGCTTCAACTATTTGGTATTGATTCATCGAAGTCAACGCACCTAAATCACCCACAGCACCATGACTGACGGTAAGTTTAGCAACGGCTTCGGTGAGCATTTCTACAAACTGAGAATAAATACTGTCCTGCACATACAGCCGTTCTATCGATACACACACTTGCCCGCTATTGCTAAACGCGCCGTATAAAGCGGCATTACAAGCGCGTGTTAAGTTGGCATCGTCAAATACCAGCATGGCATCTTTGCCGCCCAGTTCGAGTATGACAGGTATTGGATGCTGTGCGGCTCTTGCCATAATGGCACGACCTGCATTGAGTCCGCCTGTGAAAAATACTAAATCGGGGCGACCATCAATCAGTTGTTCGCCCGTTTCCGCTTTACCGATAACGTGTTGTATTAAGCCCGTTGGTAAATCAATACGACTTAATAATTGTAATATTAACTCGCCAATCGGAATGCTTAATTCGGAGGTTTTAAATATCACTGCATTGCCGCTAAATAGTGCAGTGAGTAATGGGCTTAAGGTTAATTGAAACGGAAAATTCCACGGTGAAATCACCGCCACCACACCATAAGAACGGCGTTCAACTTGGGCATGAGCATTGGGAAATGCTAATGGTGAAGTGTTTAACTGACAGGGTTTAAGAATGCGAACGGCGTTTTTTTCATAGTAGCGGAGTAATTCTAAGACAGGATAAATTTCGCCTAGTAAGACTTCGGTTTTGACTTTTCCCGTCACCGTTACAAGGGTATCGGTGATGGTATCAATATCCGCCAGAATAATTGATTTTAACGCCGACAAACCCTTGACGCGCTGGGCAACCGAATATCCAGTCCAAATTTTTGCCGCTAAACGTGCAACGGTCATTTGTTGGGTTATTTCCGCGTTAGAGCTAATCGCGTAAGTATTTAAAACCTGATCATTCAATGCGGAAATAGCCGCTACAGATTTAAGCATTGTTGAACGTAACTCCATACTTTTGGCAAATCAAATTAGTAGAGATACGCGCTGATTCATAAATGGTTGGCAAGCCGCTACCTGGGTGCGTACCGCCACCAACCAGATAACATTGCTCCAGTTCCTGAAATTGATTATGGGGTCGCCAATATAAAAGCTGGCTAAATTTATGTGACAGACTAAAGGTTGCGCCCATAAACACATTTTCTTCCGTTGCCCATGTTTTTGGGGTAATGATTTTTTCACAGGCAATTTGTTCGCGTATATCGCTCATACCTAAGCGCGTTTCCATTGCGGTCAATACTTGTTCGCGCATTTCCGCACAAGTTTTTTCCCAGTCAATATTGCTTTGATTATTCGGCATAGGCACTAACACATACAAAGTCGATTTACCTTCGGGCGCGAGAGAATCATCCGTTACTGAGGCATTCTGGACATAAAAAGAAAAATCCTTGCTTAAGGTCTTGTTGCGGAAAATATTGGTGATATTGGTGTTGTAGTCTTCGGCAAACACAATATTGTGATGGGGAATGTCATAGCGTTTATTGACTCCCAGATACAACATAAACGTTGAGCAGGAATATTCCAGTTTTTTAAGTTTTTCTGGACTATGTTGTTTTAACTCATTAGGTTTAATCAGATTCGTCATGGCATAAGCAAAATCAGCATTGACAATCACTTCATCAGCAATCATTTCACTGCCATCGGGCAACCGCACGCCTTTAACAATTTTGTTGTCAATAATGAGCGATTCAATAGGCGAGTTAGTATGAATCGTACCGCCTTGTTCTGTGATGACTTTAGCCATTGCCTCGGCAATTTTATTAAGACCACCTTTAACATGATAAATGCCGTATTCATGTTCCAGATAAGCCAGCATGGTAAACAAGGCGGGGCATTGCCACGGCGACATTCCTAGATATTTGGACTGAAAGGAAAACACCAGCCGCATTTTTTCTTCTTTAAAATACCTGCCCAGATTGGAAAAAACACTGTGATTCAATGCTAGATAGGGCAATGCGCGAATTAAATCCAAAGAAAAAAATGCTTTCCAACTGGAATAATCGCGTTTAATACAAGGATAGAGTTTTTGAAACCGCTGTCCTTCCTGCTTAAGATACGCATCAAATCCTGTGCTACCTTCTGGAAAAGATTGTTGTAACTCCGCCCGCATTTTGTCGTGGTCAGAATAAACATTCACCGCACGGTCGGAAAACAGCAGTTGATACATTGGGTCAAGCTTAAAAAACTCCAAATAATCTTGGCTACGTTTACCACACAGCTGAAACATTTCATCCAGAATATATTTCATCAACAAAAACGTAGGACCTGTATCAAATACAAAGCCGTTCATATTAATTGGTCGATTGCGTCCGCCCACTTCGGCATTTTTTTCAAAAATGGATACTTTAAAGCCGCGTTGGCTTAACAGCATCCCTGCGCACAGACCACCAGGACCTGCGCCAACAATCACGATATGTTTAGTTTTTGGCATGGTTATTAATAAAATTAAGGCTAAGAAAATATGCTTTTAGTGTAAACGATAATACTGTTTTAACAATTGTTAATAAAGCCACGGAATTAACTTCTTGGTACGCTGGCAATAGTCATCATAGCGACTGCCAAAATGTTCGATTAGCCATTGCTCTTCAATATTTATGCGTTGTACTAGAACATAGCCAATAGGCGCAAGCAAGGTGAGTAATGCCAAACCATCACCCATCGCAAGCCCTGCGGCAAAAAAACTGCACAGTAAACCCGTATAAGCAGGGTGTCGTATAAATTGATAAGCTCCTGTCTCAATTAAAATATGCTGGTTTTGTGTGGTCACAGTGGTGCTGAAAAATTCCCCCAGACTGAACACGGAATGATAGCGTAACGCGATACCCGCAATAAAAAAACCGATAGCAATTATCTGGCGATTAAAAATGTCAATCGGTAATGGGACTAAATGCAGTTGTTTAATCAACAGTGCAGCGATTAATGCAGTCGCGACAACCAGCCAAATTAAACGTTCAGAACGGTATTCCAATCGGTCGGTTAGCGTGAACTGTACGCGGGTTTTGATTGCGATGATGATTTCTATCACCGCCCAACTGATGCCGATAATGAGCCAGAATAGTTGTATTGGAGTCATCTTATAGTGCGTCTGCATGATAGAATTGAATAACTTAGCATACCACTCTCTGTGACTTCGACCATGCCAAACATCATCCAACTTAAAAATGTTCACAAGGCTTATATGAATGGGCAAATAAGCCAGCCCGTTTTGTATGACATATCGCTGGATATTGATGCTGGCGAATTTGTCGCTATTGTCGGTGCTTCGGGTAATGGCAAATCAACGTTATTGAATTTATTAACAGGCATTGATAAACCGAGCCAAGGTGAGGTTCATGTGTGCGGTAGCGCGTTGCATAAGCTTAAAGAAGAACAGTTATCGGTATGGCGAGGTACGAATGTCGGCATTGTGTTTCAATTTTTTCAATTATTACCGTCGTTAAATTTATTACAAAATATTCTATTGCCGATGGATTTTGTTGCTAAAAAACCCAAGCGCGAACGGCTGGAAAGAGCGCGGTATTTATTGGATATGGTAAGTTTAAGCGACCAAGCTGGACAGTTACCTAGTCAGGTTTCAGGCGGACAACAACAACGCGCTGCGATTGCCCGTGCCTTGGCGAATGATCCACCGTTAATTGTGGCTGATGAACCGACGGGCAATCTTGATGAAGCCACTGCCGATGCGGTGTTTGAGTTGTTTTTAAAGCTCAATCAGCAAGGAAAAACGCTGGTGATGGTGACACATAATGAAACCTTAGCAGAATCTGCATCACGGCGGATTGCTCTGCATTCAGGGCGTATTTATGAGGATCAGATAATTAGTCGTTCGGATTATTCCTTTGAATAGTTTCTGGCATAAAATTCGGGCTGATTTGCTTGCCCATCCATCGCGTACTTTATTGGCTATTTCCAGTATTGCCATTGGTATCTTTGTGGTCGGCACGTTGTTGGGCATGATAGATTTACAGCTCCATAAAATGGACGCTTCGCACCGCTTATCCCAGCCTTCACACATCAATTTAATTCTCAAGACTGACGCTGATTTTGCCGTTGCCGAGCAAATCAAAACCATTGCAGGTGTTGCTAATGTTGACAGGCTAACGCAATTTACCGTGCGTTTTAAAACCGCCAATCATCCGCAGTGGCAAACAGGAACAGCAATATTTCGCCCCGATTATCAAACCCAGCTCTATGACTTAATGACGTTGCTATCAGGACAGTTTCCACACGCTAACGCCTTAGCCGTAGAACGCTTATCGGCAAAAGCCTCAGGGCTTGCTATCGGTGATAGCATTTTGTTTGAAACCGAAACAGGCGAGACGGCTTTTACGGTCGGCGGCATCATGCGTCATCCTTTTGTCAAACCACCGCCGTTTGGTGGACAACCACATTTTTTTATCTCGCCTGAATCAGCGTCGGTGTTTGGTATTAAATCAAACACGTTCCGACAATTGTTAGTGCAGGTCAGCCAACCTTACAGCGAAGAAAAAGCGCGGTTGATTGCGGGGGAAATACGCACAAAACTCAGTGCGTTGGGTATCGGTGTAAACGCCACTTTGTTACAAAACCCTGAGCAACATTGGGGCAGACCATTTTTTTCGGGCATTAATTTGATTTTAACGGTGATGGCGTGGGCATCGTTGGCATTAAGTTCAGTGTTAATCCTGACCACGATTGCGGCGATGATTACCCAACAAACCGACCAGATTGGCATCATGAAATCATTGGGGGCTAGGCGGTTAAGTATTGCCCGACTTTATTTGACCGAAGTGTTGTTTGTCGCGTTGCTTGCCTTGAGCGTGGCGATACCGCTCAGTTTAGCTGGCGCGTATTTTAGTAGCCGCTGGTTATTGGATTTATTCAATATTGAAATGAACGGTTTTGAATACTCAACACGTTCGTTGTATTTGATGATGGTCGGCGGTCTGCTCGCGCCTTTGTTGGCTTCTATCTATCCAATTTGGCGCGGCGCGTCCATGTCGGTTCGTCAAGCGATTGCCAGTTATGGATTAGGCGGAGATTTTGACAGTAGCCGTTTTGATAAATGGTTGGAAGCTAAACTATTCAGTGCGTTACCCACGCTTTATGCGGTCACCATGAGTAATTTGTTTCGCCGTAAAGCCCGTTTGTTGTGGACGCAGAGCGTGCTGATTATCGCAGGCGTGTTATTTATCGTGATTATCAGCTTAATCAAATCGGTTAATCTCACTTTGGATAATGAATTGGCGCGTAGTCACTATGCGGTGCGCTTAGGTTTTAGTAGCGATCAGCCTTCAACATTGGTTCAGGACTTAATTCGCACCGTGCCGCAAACCACAGGCATAGAATTATGGAATCGCTTACCTGTTGAGCTATCACGCAATCAGCAATTACTAAAACAATCGGGTAGCTTAGGGGCGCAAATGGTTGCCTTGCCTGTTGAGTCGGTAATGTATCAGCCGCTGATTGTGGCGGGGCGTTGGTTTGAAACTACGGATAATGAACAAAAAGTATTGGTGCTAAATGCGGCAACCGCAGAACAAAACGGTATTCAAGTCGGCGATAGCATTAACGTGAATCTACTAGGGCGATTCAACAGCGCGTGGCAAGTTATCGGTTTATATCGCTGGTTTGCAGGTTCCGGTTATACGGTAGAACCTGTCTACGCGCCATTAACTACAGTGCAAACTATGACGCAATATAAGCAAAATAGTTCGTTTGCTTTGCTTTCCGCAAATGTGAACTCTTTGGCAGAAGAGAAAATTTACGCGGATACACTCAAACAAACTTTTCAGAATGCACACATTAAACTGGATTTTTACACCACCATTGCCAAACTGGAACAACGGCAATTTGCTAAAAATCAATTCCGCCCGATTACCAGTATGTTGTTAGGACTTGCCTCATTGATTGCTTCAGTCGGAGCAATCGGCTTATCTGGCACATTGGCAATTGGCGTTTTGCAACGGACGCGTGAAATCGGCGTGTTACGCGCCATTGGTGCGAGTTCAGCATCAATTTTTAAACTGTTCATGCTGGAAGGCTTTTTTCATGGCTTGATGGCGTGGCTTATCAGTATTCCTATAGCCTATTTTTTGGCAGAACCACTGGCGCGAAAATTGGGTGAAATCATGCTTGGTATTCACTTGGACTTTAGTTTTTCTTTCGCGGCGGTATGGATTTGGCTGGCTTTGGTGAGTGTCCTTGTATTGTTAGCTTCTTATTTACCCGCACGCCATGCTACGCAAATCGTGGTGCGTTCTAGTCTTAATTATTAACTCGATTGAATATTTCATTTTTAACTTAAGCTGGTAAACTGAGTGAGGGTTTTAGTCAGCCCTATTTATTGATTTATACATAATAAAAAACCGCTCACTTATAAAAAAAGCGGATAAAACCGAGGAGGACTGCAATGATTAGAATATCTTATGCCAGCACTACCAACCATGATTGGTCACCTGAAGAGTTATTGACTCTGTTAACCAATTGTCAGACTAATAATGCCGCTAATAACATTACGGGAATTTTGCTGTATGCCAATCAAACATTTTTCCAAGTTTTAGAAGGAGAGGAGGGCGTTATCAATAGAGTTTTTGCGATGATAGAAAAAGATAATCGTCACAAAGACTGCACGTTGATTTCAAAAGAAAAAATCAAAGAGCGTGCTTTTCCCTATTGGAGCATGGGCTTTGAAAAAATAGACGTGAATGATTTACACAATGTCAAAGGACTAAGTGATTTTTTTGCCAAGGATTTCACACCCGCAGGTTTTGCTGAGCATAAAAATATTGTCGGACCTTTGCTATCGCATTTACGCAGTAAGTTGGTTAAACAAGTCACCACCTGTCATGAAGAATTACCGATGACTCATGAAGACCCCTTTATACAGTTTCTAAATCGGACTATACGCGTAGGCGTTAAATTTATGGCGTTGTTAATGGTGATGGTGATACTGTTTGGCATCGGCGACATTATGTTTGTGTTATACGAAAAGCTATCTAATCCGCCTATTTTTGAGTTGACGATTAATGAATTATTAGAAACCTTTGGCGCGTTTATGGCGGTGTTAATTGCCATCGAAATTTTTCTAAATATCACGCTTTATATTCGTAGTGACGTTATCCCTGTTAAATTAGTTGTTGCAACTGCACTGATGGCAATTGCACGAAAAATTATTGTCTTTGATTATAAACACCTAGATGCAGACTATGTCAGTGCTTCAGGACTGGTGGTGGTTGCTTTAGGTATTACTTATTGGATAGTACAAAAACATGACTAGACTCAAAATCCCCGTCGGTATTAGTAGCTGTTTACTGGGTGACACGGTTCGTTTTGATGGTGGACATAAGCGTGATGCTTATATTGTCGGTACGCTGTCGCACTATTTTGACTTTCACCCATTTTGTCCCGAAATGGCGATTGGTCTAGGTGTTCCGCGTCCTACCATGCACTTGATAAAAAAAGATAACGCAGTACGTTGTGTGGTGATTAAAGACCCTAGCCATGATGTCACTGACCGCTTGCGCAATTATGCTGAGCAACAACAGCATACTGATTTATGTGGCTATATTGTCAAAAAGGACTCACCGAGTTGTGGCATGGAGCGCGTAAAGGTATTTACCAATGATATTCCGCACCGTGATGGTGTGGGTATTTATGCGGAAGTTATGATGCGTAATCATCCCTTATTACCTGTTGAAGAAGAAGGGCGTTTAGGCGATGCGGGGTTACGAGAGAATTTTATTCAACGGGTTTATGTATTGCATCGCTGGAAGCAGCTGTTAGCGGAAGGTTTGAGTATACAGAATTTAACGCGTTTTCACGCACGGCATAAGTTGATTATTATGAGTCATGGCGATTATCGGCCCTTAGGGCAATTAGTCGCCAATGCGACTAAAGACAATATCTTAACCGTTGGCGAGCAGTATATTTTGCAATTAATGACACTGTTAAAAACAGTCGTTAAACGTAAACAGCACGTCAATGTGCTACAACATATTCAAGGCTATTTGAAAAAAGAACTCAACGCGGATAACAAAGCTGAATTGTGTGAATTGATTGAGCGTTACCGTCATGGTGACGTACCGTTAATTGTTCCGATTACGCTGTTAAAACATCATTTTCGCCAAAGCCCTGATGCGTATATTGAAGAGTCTTACTATATGTCGCCATATCCGCAGGAATTACAGCTTATTAATCAATTATGAGTAAGGGACTGTAGTCAGAGAATACCATCGCGACGGTTATATCATCACCACTGCCTTGTTCCGAGGTTTCATTGAGCCAATCGGCTAAACAGCTTTGAATTTTATCTGCACCGTGGTTGGCGATTTGTTGTTGAAAGTCTTGCACGGCTTGCTGTAAATCGTTTTCGTTGCTGAATGAGTTGGCGTAACCATCGGTGGCTAGAAAAACTAACGCGGGTCGATGTTGGTGGTCAAAAAAATGTAGACAGAACTCAATATGATAAATGGCTTTATCTTGACATAATGAGTAGGTTTCATTGGCTATTAAACTGACACTTTTGGGCAACGGGTGTTGTAACTGCCCATCTTCTGTTAAGACGATTAAATCGCCATCACCAATTTGTAAGTACAGAACGTAATCATTACAGAGTAAGACTGCCAGTAAGGTAGTGCCGTACAAACTATAACGGTCATTGGCATTTTCCGTTTGCCCATCGTCTTCTGTATCAACGGCTAATCGCCAAGCCTGCACTAATTGGCTGGGCAAATAATCAGCGGATTGTTTGATATGGCGTAAATTACTTCCTGTATCGACGTGTTGTTGCGCAAAATGGTTAAATAAATCTAATGCAACTTGTACAGCTAATTTTGCCCCAATGTCACTGTGCGTATGTTTGCTACTGCCATGTCCGTCCGCAACAGCAAGCACAGAGCAGTAGTCGTTTTGTAGAGATGCCCACGCATCTTGATTAAGTTTGTCGTTACGCTTATGTGACGCACCGCGTACACTCTCGCCTATGATTTGCCAACTCATGCCAACTTACCAGACATCATCAGTATCGACATCTGATGTAGGTGCTTGAGGAATCGGTACGACACCGCCACTGGCTTGGTCTTTGACTTGGCTGGCAGGTGCGGAGGCGGCTTGTAATACCACAGTAGATGCCCAACGTATGTATTTGACTAAATCTTCCGCGTTATTGGCTTGTAAAGGTCTGATTTCAGGATTACCGATAAATTTTTGTAATACCTCCAAATCAGCATCTTGTCCGATACCAATACCAATACGCACAGATTTTCTACCCCAAGGTTTACTCATCAAAGTGTTTAAACCATCATTAAAATCATCGGTGGGTTGACCATCAGACACTAATACTAAGACAGGTGGCAAACAGCGTTCAGGCATTTGTGTGACATCTAATTGTTCGGCGGCTAACTGTAACGCCAAGCCCATATCAGTAACACCATTGGCAGTTAGATTGTCCCATTTAAATTCTTCCACCTTAGTGGCTTGAGCGATATGCCATTGCGCCCCTGTCGAAAATTTAATTGCGCGTACCATCACTTGCGCATTCGGATTATCTGCCGCCACATCCTGCATGGGTTTGATGGCGTTACGAATGGCGTAATTGAGTTGCTCTATTTTTTCGCCGTACATAGAGCCTGAGCAATCGGCTAACCAAAAAAAATGTAATGGGCGATTTGCCATCGCACCGCCTGGTCTTTTAATAATGTCTGTCATGTGTGTGTCCTTGTGTGAGAGAGTTGTAGGATGGGCGCGATTTTAATCACGCCTACACGCGAATGTCTGCCAAGGTATTGCCAAAATTAATCGAAACCCCAGCCGCTAAATTAACTGAACGTTGCGGGTCAACGATTTTAACACTGTTATCTGATAAGGTTATCGTCCACGCCTGACTACTAATATTTTGTAAACCCCAACGATTTGGGTCTTGTGGGTGACGATTAACAGCGGCTTGTGGTTCGGAAAAATTAAATTTTTGCGTTTGATCGGTATGATGGCGATAGAGCAGAGTGTTATGGTTAAGCATCACTACGGTGTTGTTAATGTGTAAACGAGGCGGATAAACCAATGCACGGTTACACGCCCAGCAATGTTGTGTAATGTCAGTTTTCGAGCTGTCAGCATCATAAAAATTTTGCGCCCCACAGCGACAATAAAAAATGCTATCGCGTAGGTTAATTAATATTACCCGCCATTCATTTTCGCGAATACGTCCGTGTTGGTCGTTGATACCTGAGGTAAACGCGCGAGTAAATACATCACGCAAGAATTGCGGATATAACGCCCAATAAACTAGTGCATTGTCGTGCAAACCAGCTACAGGCGCATTACTATTATCTTGTGGATCAAAAATAAATAATGGTTCAGTGCCATAAAGTTTATTCATTGCCGACTGGTCGAAACAACGAATACTGGCTTCTTTTTTACCTTCCAATGGATGGTGCAACATCAGCATATAGAACAATAAAATCGCCAGTGAAAATAAATCACTTTCGGTATTTGGGGCTTCATCACCACGAACTAATTCGGGAGCCATAAAACGTGGCGTACCGTTAATTGCCCCAGTCGCGCCATTGACATCAACATTGTCATTGTCGCAAATCAAAATCTCGCCCGTGTTAGGATCAAAGAATACGTTGTTAAAATTAATATCGCGATAACACAAGCCCTTGGCATGAAGCTGTAAAAAACTTTCTGACAGTTGTAAGCAAGCACTAATTAAGGCATCAAAACTAGGTTCTGCACGGCGGCGCATCAAATCAACAATGCTTTTAAAATTGCTAGGGCGTAGCGGCATGACATAGCCAAACCCAGCATTATTAGGTAATGCGACTAATTCTAATGGCCACAAAAAGTTATTATCAGGGCTGCCTTTGCGTATGGCATTTTCCAAACGTTGCCGTAGTTGCATATCATTTTGAATGTAATGCGGAAAATACCATTTAATAGCCACCTCTTGTCCACTAGCATGAGCGCGATACACTTCACCTTGTGTTCCGGCACCTAAAAAAGAGTCAATGGTGTAGGACTGCCCAGTTAACTCACCGTAAATAATTTGTTTATTTTGTAATAGGGTACTCATAAATGCGGTCCAACAGAGCTGTTTATAGCTTTATTATAGATAAGTGTAGTGATCCAATAAACATAGATATCCCGATAGGTTGATATAATCTAGAAGTTACGCATTGACAG
>DFWO01000021.1:0-15925 GCA_002380945.1 Methylococcaceae bacterium UBA4132
GAGGCTTATATCCAACTCAGGTTATTTAATAAATAGCAGACATAAAAAACATTACGGTCTCTTAGACTGCTATTTGTCTATTATTTTTTCAGACGTTTGGTTACAAACTCAGAAATTTCTCGGCGTTTAACAAACGCGATATAACCCAATAAACCTAATACTAAACCGTTAAATAATTTACCAAATACAGACTCCTCTTGTGTATTTGCTGTTGCTGCTTTCGCTTGGACTTCAGAGGCTTTAACCGCAGGTGTTTGTACCGCGACTTTAGAGGGCGTAATAGGTGCTTTTAAATCAGGTAATCCTAAGCTATGAAACGCATCATAATCTTGCCAAATAGGGTATTTGCCTTGCCAGAGTTCTTTGGTGAAATAAGGTGCAAGACTCATGCCGTGAGACATTGGAATACCTTTTTCATCAATGAAGCCTTTATAAACCACTAGGCTGATGTCGCCGCCTTCACCGTGTCCATCTGTAGTAAAGGATTTTTCAACATGGTCGTGGAACATCCAGATACCTTGTCCAAAACTGTTTAAGCCGTCATCTTTACCGCTGAGTTCTAAGTCGATACGTTGAGCAGGAACCATGCCATGTACATCACGTTGAATATAAGAACCAGGACCGTTATCTACGCCATCATAATGAGTGATAGTGGGTTTATGTCCATGAATGTGCATGGCAAATGATTCAGTATGACCATTTAAAATACGCAATTTAACTTTTTGATTTTCTTCCATGTGTATCAACGACTCCCTTAAAGTATAAGGGAACGACCGACCATTAAGCATGAAATAATCATCGCTGGCATCAGTAGTGTCATATTCGGTGTTCATGTGTTTGGCAATCAAACGCGGGTCGTTGGCTGAACGTGCTACTAATTCATGCAGTTCTTTGTCGGCTGATTGGTAGTGTAAATCGTATTCACGCGCATATTTTTCCAACACTGCAACTGACGGATGACGTACTTGTCCCGCGCCTACATTAAGCGTTTGTGGCCAGTTGTTAGGACGGTTTTCTTCAACAATAAATATGCCTTGTAAGCCCATAGGAATATGGGTATGTGGTTGAACATGGCAGTGATAATACATAGTACCCGGTTGACGCGGTTTAATCACATAGGTTTTACTTTCACCTGGCATGGTGTCCATATTGCTGGTTTGTCCAACGCCGTCATTACCACTTTGGCTCATATCCATAAACGGGTGATCAACACCGTGTAAGTGAATAGAATGCGGCAAATAATGGGTGTTTTCTAACACAATCCACACGACATCGTCTTGTTCAACACGAATAACAGGTGAGGGGGCGCGTAGTAATGGATTCGCCTCTGTTTCATACAAACTGAGCGTAGACATATCGCGGGTTTTTGGTGCGTAAACCCAGAATGTCGGTTGTAAACCAGGTGCAATATCAAAGGTGGTAATCGGCGTTTTTACGTCAGGCGAACGCCCGTTCAGCTCAACGACCTCTAGTTTAATGATAATTTTATCGGGATCGCCGTCACCATCAACATCGTCTGACATGGTAATTGCGTCAGCGGCAAGCTGAGTATTCATCAATGTTTCCATTGAAATACCATTAGTGCCTTTAACAAACGCGGCAATATCCGCAGGATTATCGGGATTACAAAGCCGTGATTCTTGTATTTTTACGCCATCAACGACTTGTTCTTTACGCCACTCAGGATCGGTAAAATTAGAGCAGACTTCTTCTACTGTTCCCATTTCAACGTTTGCCGTAGGTGGTAAATCGGTAGCCGCTACACTCCAAGAATTCGCAAGAAGTAAGGTGATGCCACCAGTAAGAGTGATAAGTTTTTTACGCATTAAGATGACCTCGGAAAACGCATAATTGAAAGATGAGACGCAACTAAAAAAGCACGATTATTATTATGGGTATATTCTAACTGAATATACTTTTTAAGTCCTTTTTAGCTAGTCGATAAGTATACACTGATAGACAAAAATTCGCATATTGCATTGTGATAGTCAGTCAATACTTTACCAAAGCAAACAGTTTTGAGACCATAGCGGGTTAGTAGCAGAGAATTAACTGCAAAAAATTTTAAGACACTTGCTGAAAAATCATCGTGCATAATCAAACTCCACAATATTTAGTCGGTATCGACTTAGGGACAACGCATACCGTCGTTGCTTACACTAAAGCCGATACTAGCCATCGAGACATTCAACTTTTTCATGTCGAACAATTAGTCGCGCTAGGGCAAATAGACGCAAGACCATTATTGCCTTCTGTGCGTTATCACCCCGCAGAAGGCGAATTATCCGCAGAAGACATTGTGTTTTCCAGCGTAGGCGAAAGTAATCCTGCTATTATCGGTGAAGCCGCGCGTGTATTAGGTGCGAAAACGACAGGACGATTAGTCACCAGTGCGAAAAGTTGGTTATCGCATCCTTCCGTAGATCATAACGCGGAAATTTTGCCGTGGGGCAGTAGTGATGACATAAACAAAGTATCACCGATTGATGCCAGTGCCAGTTATTTGGCGCATATTCAAACTGTCTGGCAACACAAATTCCCAGACGCGCCCTTAAATCAGCAAGATTTAGTCATTACCGTCCCTGCATCGTTTGATGAAGGGGCGCGTTCGTTGACCTTAGAAGCGGCGCGTAGCGTAGGGCTACACAATGTCCGTTTATTAGAAGAGCCGCAAGCGGTGTGTTATGACTGGTTACGGCGTAATGCGGGCAATCTCAAACAACTACTAACCGATGTACATTTATTGCTGGTTTGTGATGTCGGTGGCGGCACAACCGACTTAACGTTGATTAAAGTCGAACAAGGCGAAACTGAACCCAAGCTCACCCGTATCGGGGTTGGCAATCACTTAATGCTAGGCGGCGATAACATCGACTTAGCCTTAGCGCGTTTAGCTGAAAGCCGTTTAAATCAAGGCGAAAAGCGTCTCTTAGCGGCAGAATTATCACAACTGATAGAACAATGTCGCGTTGCTAAAGAACGCTTATTAGCCGAAGACGCACCTGAACACATCACCGTCACTTTATTAGGCGGCGGTTCAAAATTAATAGGTAGTTCGCGTTCAGTCACCTTAAGCCGCGAAGAAGTCAGAAACCTAGCCTTAGATGGGTTCTTTCCGTTGTCAGGCTTGAGCGAATTACCCGATAAGAAACGTAGCGGCGTGGTGGAATTTGGTTTGCCTTACACCGCAGACCCTGCTATCAGCAAACACATCGCAGCATTTTTAAACCTGCATAAAGCGGCAGCCCAAGACGCATTAAAAACCCAGAGCATCGTCCCCGATGCCTTATTATTAAATGGCGGTGTGTTTCGTAGTCAGCCTATTACGCAACGGACGCTGGATTTACTCAACTCGTGGCGCGACAATCAACCACCCGTTCTGCTGGAAAATAAATACCCAGAATTGGCAGTGGCATTTGGCGCGGTTAGTTATGCAATCGCCCGCCGCGATAAAAAACTAAAAATTGGTGGCGGTGCGGCGCGAAGTTATTTTCTGCTAGTTGATACCGATGATACGGCGAAACAGCAAGGCATCTGTATTCTGCCTAGAGGTAGTGAAGAAGGTGATGAAGTCATGCTTACCGCACACCGTTTTGCGTTACGACTGGGTACGCCCGTGCGTTTTCATTTAGCCTCAACCACAGGTGACAATGAATTTAAATCGGGCGATGTCACCGAAATCACCGATGAGTTTCATTCCTTGCCGCCATTAGCCGTCGCGTTTGCCAGCGATAATCCACAAGCAGAAGCTATTGTGCAGTTAGCGGTTACGCAAACTGAAATCGGCACGTTAAAAATGCAGTGCGTCTCCGTAGAAAATCCCTCGCAACGCTGGGATGTGGAATTTCAAATTCGCAAAAAAGCACGCGGCACGCTAACCACCGCTGCCAGCTTACCCGCTCAATTCCCCGCTGTGGTGGAAAAAATCCAAGCCGTGTTTGGTTCTAAATCCAAACAAATCGACCCCAAAGCCGTTAAAAACCTACGCGCTGATTTAGAAAAACTGCTAGGCAGTGACCGTAACGAATGGAACACCTCCTTATTACGCGCCATGTTCACCACCTTACTAGAGGGTGCGAAATTCCGCCGCCGTTCTGAACACCATGAGCGCGTGTGGCTGAGCCTCATCGGCTTTTGTTTACGACCAGGTTTTGGTTATCCGCTGGATGATTGGCGCGTAGAACAATTGTGGAAGCTTTATCCGCACGGCTTACAATTCGTCAACGAAACCCAAAACTGGGCAGAATGGTGGATAGTCTGGCGGCGTATCGCTGGCGGTTTAAAAGCCACTGCTCAAGAACAGATTTTTGCCGATATTGCCAAATACCTAAACCCAGCCGCTGCCCGACAAGCTGGTATCGTCAAGCAAATCAAAACGCGTGGTTATGATGATATGGTGCGCCTATCAGCAACGCTGGAACGTTTGCCTGTGGATAAAAAAACTCAGCTCGGCGAGTGGCTATTAAAACGCTTAGAAAAATCCAGCGAACCCAGCCAAACATGGTGGGCAGTAGGGCGTATTGGAGCGCGTGTACCGTTTCATGGCAGCATCCATAATGTGGTTTCAGTAGAGGTGGTTAGTACATGGTTGACGACCATGTTGAATGAAGATTGGAAAAAAAATCCGCATATCGGTTTTGCCGCCACACTAATGGCACGGATGAGTGGTGACAGAACGCGGGATATTGATGGCAGTTTACGACAACACATCATCGAGAAACTAAAAACCAGTAAAGCACCTGCCTCATGGCTGGAAATGGTTGAGCAAGTCAAAGAGCTGGATGAGAAAGAAGAAAAACAAATTTTTGGTGAAGCCTTGCCACCTGGTTTAAAGCTTATCAATACTGATTAAATTCATTCATGAATTATCATTTATATCCTGTTAGTTTTAAAAAATACAGTCTTATACTGGTCGTGTTTTTTTTCTTTGCAGCACTACTGGCTTGGAGTATGGAGTTGTACTTTGAGAGGCTGTACGGTGATTTGACGCGAGCTGGTTGCTTTTCAGAACGTGATTTTGGCTGGCAAGTAGCGCAACCTGCGATTTCGCCTGAGTTATTTAAAAATTACTCCATTGCTGAGGCGGACGTTTTAGTTATTGGCGATTCGTTTTCTGAAGCGCGGATATGGCAAACCCAATTAGTTTCCGAGGGTTTAAAAGTCAGCACTATGCACTGGCAAGATTTTAAATCGAATGACACTATTTGGGGAGCTTTACGCAGTGATTTAGGTCAGGCATTACGGTCAGCGGGTTTTAAAGGGCGTTATGTCATTATTGAAAGTGTGGAACGGTTGTTTCAAAAACGAATGAAAGCACTGTCTGGCATACATCAGCCGATTGGTAAAACGGAGCATCTGCTTATTAGCAATCCACATCCATATCCTCAGCGTGAACGTGTGTCTTTCAATAAACTCAATGGGGCAAACTGGGGTATCAATACTCTATACAACACGCTTAAATTGTCGTGGATTGCCCCTAAACAGTTACAATCAAATTTTGTGCGTGCCGTTAGTTTTGAGGGTTGCCAGTTATTTTCCCATCGCTTATGCCAGTATGCCATTTTTACTGATGGAGACTTTAGCAAAGAAACGTTTAATGCCATTGACAATGTAGTAGCGATCAATAAAAGTCTACAAACTGTGGCTATTCAAGCGATCTGGCTGATTGTGCCAGATAAATCAACCATCTATTTAGGTTACGGTCAACTCAATGAACACCCTTATCAAAATATCTGGCAATCGTTTGCTCAATTCCCAGAACTGATTGCACCTGATTTAGGTGCTGCCTTTATTGAAAAGAGTCGCATGGTTAAAGATTTTTATCTGCCGAATGATACGCATCTCAGTACCAATGGGCAGTTGTATTTTGGCGAGTTGGTCAGCCAAGCAATGGGTAAGCAGTTAAAAATTAAGTTCCTTTATAATGTTGCACGAAGCAATGAAAAATAACCATTAACAGCCTTATTTATGATATTCAATTCTTACGTTTTTATTTTCGCTTTTCTACCTGTCGTTGTTTTCGTTTTTTATGGCTTAGGACGACTGAGCCATCATTTAGCCACGTTGTGGTTGGCGGCGGCTTCATTATTTTTTTACGGCTGGTGGGATGCGCGGTTTGTTGGTTTATTACTAGGCTCAATTGTGTTTAATTATGGTGCGGGTTATTTAATTGGTCATAGCCTTAGCCATAAACCGCAACGTGCTAAGCTGTTGTTAATTGGCGCAATTATTGCCAATTTAAGTGTGTTGGGCTATTTCAAATATGCCAATTTTTTCGTCGATAATATCAATTTTCTGACTCAGAACTTTTTATCAGGCACAGTCATTACTATGGCGAAAGTGTTTTTACCGATGGGGATTTCTTTTTTTACCTTTACCCAGATTGCTTTTTTAGTCGATACCTATCAGGGTAAAGTCAAAGAATATAATTTTGTCCATTACACCTTGTTTGTCACTTATTTTCCGCATTTAATCGCAGGTCCTGTGCTACATCACAAAGAAATGATGCCACAATTTGGCAAGCACGATACTTGCCGTGTTAATTGGGACAATATCGCCGTTGGTTTAACTATTTTTATTTTGGGTCTGGGTAAAAAAGTATTGCTAGCGGATAGTATGGGTGAATACGCCACGCCGATTTTTGAGGCGGTGAAAGCGGGTGGGCATCCGATGTTATTTGAAGCATGGTTTGGTGCATTATCTTACACACTGCAACTATATTTTGATTTTTCTGCGTATTCGGATATGGCAATCGGTTTATCATTGTTATTTAACGTGCGTTTGCCACTCAATTTTAATTCCCCTTATAAAGCGCAAAGCATTATCGAATTTTGGCGATGCTGGCACATGACTTTATCGCGGTTTTTACGCGATTATTTGTATATTCCCTTAGGTGGTAGTCGTCACGGTAAAATCCGCCGCTATATGAACTTACTAATTACCATGTTATTGGGTGGTTTATGGCATGGTGCGGGTTGGACATTTGTTATTTGGGGCGGTTTACATGGTTTATATTTGGTCATTAATCATGCGTGGCGCGGTTTAAAGGAACGTATGAGTTGGCAGCAAGAAGGCGGTAAACTAGCGCGATTTGGTGCGGGATTTATCACCTTTTTAGCGGTCGTGGTCGGTTGGGTGTTTTTCCGTGCGGATAATTTTACTGTGGCGATGGATATGTTAAACGGTATGCTAGGCTTCAATGGCTGTTCGTTTTCTAAACACAGTGAAGCGACTGCATTTGGTGGTTTTGTGAAGGATTTTGGTGCGCAATTTAAAGGCACGCTAACCTTGATTCATTTAGGGTCTAATAGCATTATTAAACAGTTGATTTTCGGCTTATTGATTGTATTCACTCTGCCGAATGTACAGCAAATTATGTCCGCTTATTCACCCGCATTAAATTCAGAAGCTGAGCTAAAACTTAGCCGTTTTGCTTGGAAACCCTCAGTAGTCGATGCTGTTATCATTGTATTAATCGCTTATTTTGTGTTGATTAATCTGCATAAACAATCGACATTCTTATATTTCCAGTTTTAAGCCATGAATTATCATTTACAACCTCTTGATTTTAAAAAATACAGTTTAATATTGATTTTTGCTTTGGTCATCATGGCAATATCGTCTTGGTGTATGGAGTTTTACTTTGAACGGCTGTATGGTGATTTAACGCGCATTGGTAATTTTCCAGAGCGCAGTTTTGGCTGGCAGTCTTCACAACCTTCTGTTGCCCCCGAATTATTTAAAGATTATTCATTTGCTGATGCTGATATTTTAGTTATTGGTGATTCATTTTCGGTATCACGCGTTTGGCAAAGTCGATTAATTGCGGACGGTTTAAAAGTAACTACCATGACTTGGCAGGAGTTAAGAACCAAAGATGAAGTATTGCCTGATAACTTAGGTGAGCTGTTACGCGCTACGGGTTTTAAAGGTCGCTATGTTGTTATTGAAAGTATTGAACGATTATTTCAAGCACGCACGGAAGCACTTTCTAAGGAGCATAATCCAATTGTTAAACATGATATTGTTATTAACTCAGATTTTCCGATGTATCCGTATACGCAACGTGAGCGAGTAACATTCAGTAAACTCAATGGTGCGGATTGGGGTGTTAAAGCCTTGTATAACAGCATTAAACTATCGCTAAATTTATCGGAAAAACATTTAAAATCAGGCGCAGTACAACCTGTTAAATTTGATGGTTGTGCATTGTTTTCACATCGTTTATGCAACTATGCCATTTTTGTCGATGGTGATTTTAAAAAACATACCTTTAATGGTATTAACAATGTATTAGCCGTTAATAAAAATTTGCAAAGCGTAGGTATTCAACCGATATGGATGATAGTACCTGATAAATCGACGGTTTATTTGGGGTATGGTAAGTTAAATAAATACCCTTATCAAAATATATGGCAAACGTTTGCTCAGTATCCCGAACTTATCGCACCTGATTTAGCAACGGCATTTATTGCTAAGAGCCGCACCGTTAAAGATTTTTATATGCCAAATGATACACACATCAGCACTAGCGGGCATTTGTATCTAGGTGATCTGATGAATAAAGAGCTGCGTAATATTATGGCAAATAAGCCACCACCTTCTTCCCAGTAATTTGGAGTTTTATATGTATACAGGCATCGTGCAGCGTGTCGCTGATATTATCGCTGTCGAGAAAAAAACAGGGCTAAATACCCTTGTTATTAATTTCGATAACGCACTATTAAATAACTTAAGCATCGGTGCGAGTGTTGCTGTAGATGGCGTTTGTTTAACCGTTACCACAATCAATAATAATCAAGTTTCTTTTGATGTGATGCAGGAAACCTTAAATAAAACCACCTTAGGTTTATTAAATGCGGGCGATAAAGTTAATCTTGAACGCTCAGCCAAACAAGGTGATGAAATTGGCGGGCATTTATTATCAGGTCATGTCGAAGGTACAGCGACTATTAGTCAAATAAGACAAAGCGAAAATAATTATGTGATTGATTTTACTTGTACAGCAGAGTGGATGAAATATATTTTACCTAAAGGTTTTATTGCCATTAATGGTGCGAGTTTAACGATTGTCGAGACATACAAGACAGGTGGTTTTAATGTACATTTAATTCCCGAAACCTTACGCGCAACCACTTTTAAATTAAAACAACTCGGCGATACGGTGAATATTGAAATAGATAATCAAACCAAAGTTATCGTAACCACCGTTGAGCGTTATTTACACGAACAATCGCATAGCCAAAATTTATGATAAAAGACCTTATTGTCGAAAAAATCGACTTAAAAAAACCAGCCAAATTAAAAATAGCTATCGTACAGAGTAGTTATCACGCTGAATTAAACGGCAATATGACTGAGTATTGCAAAGAGGTATTAATTCAAAATGATATACCCGAAAATAATATTGCTGTTTATTCCGCCGCTGGTTCATGGGAAGTACCATTAATTGTCGATAAATTGGCAGCTTCTAAACAATTTGATGCTATCGTTGCGTTCAGTATCATTATTAAAGGTGATACTTATCATTTTGATATGATTGCTAATGAAGTCGCCAGAGCATTAATGAATACTATGATTAACTATCATATTCCCATTGGCTTTGAAATATTAGCCGTTAATACGCTTGAACAAGCAGTAGCCCGCGCTTCTAATGATAACTATAACAAAGGCATAGAAGCGGGTAATGCGATTTTAAAAACTTTAAAAACCTTACGCGAGATTGCGTAGTCTAATTTATATAAGAAATACTATGTCAAAAACACCCACCGTCGGATTTATCAGCTTAGGCTGTCCAAAAGCCCTGGTCGATAGCGAAAAAATACTCACTCAATTACGCTTAGAAGGTTATGAAGTATCGCCTTCGTATCAAGCCGCCGATATAGTCGTGGTTAATACTTGCGGTTTTATTGATGCCGCTGTTGAAGAATCACTGGATAGCATTGGCGAAGCCATTGCTGAAAACGGCAAAGTCATCGTAACAGGTTGCTTGGGAGCGCGTGAAGCTGAAATTCGCGCTAGGCATCCGCAAGTGTTAAAAGTAACAGGCGCACATGCTTTAAATGATGTGATGAATTCAATTCATGAATATTTACCCGCGCCACACGATCCGTTTCTGGATTTATTACCGCCGCAAGGTATTAAACTCACACCCAATCATTACGCCTATTTAAAAATTTCCGAAGGTTGTAATCATCGCTGTACGTTCTGCATTATTCCCTCCATGCGTGGCGATTTAGTTAGTAGACCGATAAGTGAAGTTATGCTGGAAGCGGAGCGTCTTGCTAAATCAGGTGTAAAAGAATTATTGGTGGTGGCACAAGACACCAGTGCTTACGGTTTGGATTTAAAATATCAACTGGATTTTTGGCACGGCGAAAGTATGAAAACCCGTTTTTATGAACTGGCTAAAGCATTAGGTGAGTTAGGTATTTGGGTTAGAATGCACTATGTATATCCTTATCCACACGTTGATAGTGTGATTCCACTGATGGCAGAAGGAAAAATTTTGCCTTACTTGGATATTCCGTTTCAACATGCTAACAGCCGCATTTTAAAACTCATGAAACGCCCAGCGGCAACGGAAAATAATCTGCAACGTATTAAAGCGTGGCGTGACATTTGCCCAGACATCACTTTGCGTAGCACCTTTATTGTGGGTTTTCCCGATGAAACCGAAGCCGAGTTTGAAGAATTATTAGATTTTCTCAGTGAAGCCCAATTGGATAGAGTCGGTGCGTTTGCTTATTCGCCCGTTAAAGGCGCGGTGGCGAATGAGTTACCGAATCAAGTGCCTGAAGAAGTGAAACAAGAACGCCTTGCGCGTTTTATGGCACATCAAGCCAAAATCAGCGCAGACCGTTTGCAACAACGCATTGGTAGAATTGAAACGGTGTTAATTGATGAAGTGGTTGAAGAAGGCGCGGTCGCTAGAAGTAAAGCCGATGCCCCTGAAATTGATGGGCAGGTATTTATTGATGGAGCAACGCACACAAAGCCGGGTGAGTTTGTAAAAGTTAAGCTCGAAGAAGCCGATGATTATGATATGTGGGCGCATTTAGTCCCGTAGACAAAACAGCGTGTGAATATCCGTACTCTTAGCGTATAAAGTATTTGAAAAAATTTGACTACCGAAAAGCCTGCTATTATTGATAAGTTAAGGCTGGTTAAACAAGTATCATAGAGCGAATAAATTAAGAAAACCGTGCGCTTAAAACAAATATAATTTTTTGAAAGAGGTTTGGTAATGCAATATTCTAAAAAATTAATCGCGATTTTGATTGCGAGTGTTGGTTTACATGGTTGTGCAATTGAACCAACACCCATTGAAGATGACGAGCGATTAGTGAGTATGCTGAAAGATCAAACCGAGATATACAGTAAGCAAGAGCCGATTACTGCGCCGTTGACTTTTTACGATGCTTTGGCTCGCGCGTTAAAGTATAACTTTGATCATCGGTTGACGATGATGGAAGCGGTGTTGCAGGATACTCAACTAGATGTTGCTAAGCTAAATATGTTGCCGCGTTTAGCCCTTAACGCGGGCTATATAGGACGACAAGATCAGTTAGGTTCTTCGAGCGTTGATTATTTTAACCAATCGAGAAATTCGCAATTAACGCAATACTCCACTTCGCAAGATGCACAGCGTGGTGTAGCTGATCTTACCTTTACTTGGAATGTACTTGATTTTGGTGTCAGTTATTATCAAGCAAAGCAACAAGCCAATCGTGTGTTAATTGCTCAAGAACGTAAGCGCAAAGTGGTGAACAATCTTATTAAAGAAGTGTTAAACGCCTATTGGGGAGCGAGTATTGCGGATCGCTTATTACCCCAACTTGACCCCGTCTTAAAACAAGCTGAACACGCCTTAGAACTCAGCAAAACCGTAGAAGTAAACCGTTTGCAACCGATGCTCAGCGTCTTGGAATATCAACGTAGTTTATTACGCATTATTGACCAATTGAAAAAGCTCAAAGCCGATTTGTTAGTGGCTAAGCCTAAATTAGCAGGCTTAATTAACGCTCCTATGCACAGCAAGTTTGAATTAGCCCAACCTAAACAAACGCCTGAACCACCTGTGTTAAAAGCCAGCATGACAGAGTTGGAAAATTTAGGCTTATTTTTTCGCCCAGAATTGCGTGAAGAAATATACCAAGAACGCATCAGTCGAGATGAAGTCTGGAAAGAAATGTTAAAAGTCTTACCTGGTTTAACGATTCCGTTATCAGCCAACTGGGATAGCAACTCTTTTCTCGTATACAACATGTGGATGGAAGCAGGCGCACGCACGACTTTTAATCTAGTCAATCTGCTAGCCGCGCCTAAAATGTGGAAATCCGCACAAACACAGGTTGAAGTCGCACAAATACGCCGCAAAGCTCTGAGCGTTGCCGCCTTAGTGCAAGTCAACGTCAGTCATCAGCAATATCAAAAAGCATTAGACAGTTACAACAGTGCTAGCGAATTAAATAAAGTCGATCAAGGTATCTTCAAGGTGGTTAACGATACCACTGAAAGTGATGCAGGTTCTGAATTAGAGCGTATCCATGCGGCAACGGCTGCATTGGCTTCACAATTAGAAAAAGAACAGAGTTTATCGGAAATTTATGCTGCACTGGGTAATATTTACTCCTCTATTGGACTTGATCCTGTCGCAGGTAATATCGAACATATCACTGTGCGCACACTGGCGGTACAACTAGAAAAAACCCTAGATCGTTGGTATAAAGGTGAATTCCCTAAATTGCCTAATGAACCTAACACAGCCAACGTGGCTAAAGTTGCCGATGCGCCTAAAGAATTAGCAAGTGCTACTGATACTCCTAGCACACCCAAAACCCCTGACGTACCTAAACAGGCTAGTACTGCTATCTCTTTTAGTGAGCCGACTACGTCTAATACCTCATCAGCCAAGACAGCAAAGCAATGAACTATTCGTTAATTTTCCTCGCGCTTATGTTGCTTCCCGTCGCGGCTTCAGCAGAAGCAATTGCGTCTGTTGAAAAACCCACTGAGACCAGTTCATCACCGTTACGCGCTCAACTTAAAGCCCGTCAAAGTACCGTGATTTCCAGTGAAATGAATGCGCGGATTAACCAGCTTAAACTGCGTGATGGCGATCATTTTAACGAGGGTCAAACCTTAGTCAGTTTTAATTGCACTCTCGAAGAAGCGCAACTGAATAAAGCCAAGGCGACCTTAGAAAAAGCCGTTAAAACTTATGAGGTGAAACAACGCTTGGAAGAGTTACATTCTATTGGTGCATTAGAACTGGCAGTTGCTAAAGCAGAAGAAGGTGAAGCAAAAGCCGATATGCAGGTAGCACAAGCAGTCACAAGTCGCTGTGCCATTAAAGCTCCGTTTTCAGGCAAAGTTACCGATGTCACTGCTAAAACCTATCAAACCGTAAAAGCAGGCGATCCTTTACTGGAAATCCTCGACGATAAAGACTTAGAAGTTGAATTTATGGCTCCTTCGACCGCGTTGCCTGAACTCACCGTAGGCAGGCACTTTAAAGTGACACTCAACGAAACCAACAAAGCCTATCAAGCTGAAATTACACGCTTAGGTGGCAAAGTTGATCCTGTCAGTCAAACCATTAAAGTCTACGGTCGTATTATTGATAAAGCGACCGAGTTACTTCCAGGGATGAGTGGTGCCGTTGAATTAAACGCCAAACCATGAGTGAACAACGTAATAAACAACTGCTACAGTTGACCTTATTATTACAACTGGAAAGTCGTGCGCGGCTGGCACCTGCTGAAGAACTGCCTTACATTATCGTTAATGAAACGGCTGATTTATTGCCGTATCGACAAGCACTATTGTGGCGACTCGATGCAGCAAAAATAGAGGCGATTTCAGGTGTTGCTTTGCCAGAAAAAAATAGCCCTTATGCGTTATGGATAAAGGCTATTTTGCAATATATCAGCCATGAAAGTGCTAGTTCTGCGGCAGTGTTTACGGCGCATGATTGTCCGCCAGAATTGGCACAAGAATGGGCAGAATGGCTACCCGAGCACGGATTGTGGTTGCCTTTACCTGCGCCGTTAGGGGTAAACCATGTATTAGTCTTGTTTCGAGAAGAGCCTTGGCAAGACGGCGAAATTCATTTACTCAGCTATCTCGCTGAGGCTTACGGACACGCCATCGCCCTCACTCAAGCCGCTCAACCCTTACGTCCGTGGCGTGAGCGTCTGCGGTCGAAACGCTTACAAATTAGCATCGCTGTCATTATTGTGGCGGCTTTGTGTTTTCCCATACGCCAATCGGTCATCGCCGAAGCCGAAGTGGTTCCTTACCATGCCAATCTCATTCGCGCACCACTCGATGGTGTGGTAGAAAAATTCTTTGTCCAACCTAACGAAACCGTGACTGTCGGACAAAAATTATTTGAGCTGGATATGACACAATTGCGTAGTCGATTAAGCGTAGCCGAAGAAACCCGCGATATTGCTAAAACCGAATATTTGCAAACCACGCAACAAGCCATGTTAGACCCAACAGCTAAAGCAAAATTAGCCGTGCTTAAGAGTAAATGGGATCAACAAGTCGCCGAAGTAGATTATGTGCGTAGCTTACTCGCACGGTGTGAAGTAACTGCCAATAAAGCAGGCGTAACGGTATTTGATGATCCCAATGATTGGTTAGGTAAGCCCGTCACGCAAGGGGAAAAAATTCTTGCTGTTGCTGATCCACAAGCTGTTGAATTAGAAATTCGTTTACCGATGGATGATTTAATTGAACTAGAAACGGGCAATAGTGTACTGTTTTTTTCTAATGTTACGCCCAATCAGCCGTTACCTGCCCAATTAAGTTATTTCAGTTATCGTGCCAATCTTACCCCCGCACAAGTGATGGCATATCGACTCAAAGCACAGTTTACTGATACCGCTCATCAGCCCCGTTTAGGTTATCGCGGTATGGCTAAACTCTACGGCACCCGCCAACCTTTTATTTTGTGGCTATTGCGTAAACCCATACGCACCGCTCGTTTGTGGTTAGCGTGGTAACGCTATCATTGTGCCGCACTGCAAATGATAACAAGTAATTCAGAAGACCAAGCTAAACCCAGTCAATGGTTAGCCTTGCGTGAAGACCTAGGACTTTATGCAGGCCCTCGTACTGTCGATGGTACGCCAACATGGACGCTATATGATCCTGCTTCACACCGTTATTTTCGCCTAGGTTGGTTAGAATTTGAATGTTTACAACGCTGGAGTATGGGCGATGCCGACACTATTGTGATGTCAATTCAACACGACACACCACTGAATGCCGATGTCTCTGATATTGAAGCGTTTAGCTATTTTCTTAATCTTCACCAACTCACCAAGCCGCAAGGTGCGGAAACTAGCCAACTATTAGCGCGTAAACGTAAAGCTGCACAGCCTAATGTTTGGACGTGGTTACTGCATAACTATCTATTTTTACGCATTCCTTTATTACGTCCTGATGGTGCATTAAAAAAAGCCTTGCCTTGGATTAGTTTTGTCTTTAATCGCCAGTTCATCGTATTAGTGTTATTACTGGCGATACTTGCGATTTATCTAGTCTCAGCACAATGGACACAATTTAGTCACAGCTTTTCTTATGTTTTCACGCCCGAAGGCGTGTTGATGACCGCTCTCATGCTATCGCTATCAAAAGTGATTCATGAATTAGGTCATGCCTTTACCGCTTGTCGTTTTGGTTGTCGCGTGCCGACTATGGGTATTGCCTTTATGATGGGTTTTCCAATGTTATGGACAGATGTGACCGATGCGTGGCGGTTGCCTAGTCGTACTCAACGCTTAAGTATAGATGCGGCAGGCATGATAGCCGAACTCACGCTGGCTGTGTTTGCCACACTGTTATGGACAGTATTACCCGATGGCGCAGTGCGTAGCGGCGTATATCTACTAGCCAGTACCGCGTGGGTACT
>DFWO01000021.1:16243-46915 GCA_002380945.1 Methylococcaceae bacterium UBA4132
CGTTGGCGATTACGCGAAAGTTTATTTAATTTTCAGTTACCCGTTCCTGAAGTGTTTTCTAAACATCAGTATCGCTTACTGATTGCCTACGCTTACGGCACATGGATTTATCGCTTAATGTTATTTGCGGGTATTGCGTGGGCGGTGTATCACTTCTTTTTTAAAGTGCTGGGTTTATTTTTATTTGCGGTGGAAATTGGTTGGTTTATTGTGCGTCCGATACTGAAAGAAATAACGGTGTGGCGAGAACTCATCGCACTCAAAGAAACCCCGATACGTCCGCGCTTAGCGTGGTTAGTCCCCCTGTTAGCACTGGCTTTATTATTTATTCCGTGGCAAACGCATTTACTGTTATCAGGATTATTGAGTGCAGAAACAGAATTCACTTTATACAGTCCACAATCCGCAACAGTGCAACGCGTATTGGTTAAAGAAGGCGATAGCGTTCAAGCCGACCAAATTTTAATTGAATTAAGCTCGCCCGATTTAGACTTTCGCATTGCCACCGCAGAACGTCATCTTGCCGAATTAACGGAACAACTGGCCTCCCAAAGCCTAGAGATTAGCTTAGCACAACATAATCCAATGGACATGGAAGCCGTGCAATCAACCTTGGCGGAGCTAATGGGTTTACGCGAAGCACAAAAAAAACTCACAATACGCGCTGGTTTTGCTGGACGCATTCGCGACTTATCTGATGCCCTGCAACAAGGCGAATGGTTAGCCAAAGATGAGCCATTAGGTATTGTAGAAAGCCCTCGCGCTACCGTAGTTGCTTATGCTGAAGAAGCCGACTTAAACCGTTTACAACTGGGTGCAAAAGGGCGATTTTATCCAGAAGGCGGTGATGTAGCCCCTGTTCACGTTCATGTGCTAACTATTGACAGCGTAGGCACGCGCCAATTAACCATCCCAGAACTGAGTTCAAATCATGGTGGTGAAATTGCCGTACGCGAAGATGAACAGCATCATTTGATTCCTGAACAAGGGATATACCGAGTTTTACTGCAAGCCGATGATCACCCCTTAATTCAACCCATTACCCTACGCGGCAGACTCACACTCGCCACACCGCCAGAAAGTCTAGCGGGTCGTTTATTGCGTTCCGCGTTAGCCGTATTGATTCGAGAAAGTAGCTGGTAATGCCTATAATTTGTGCAATGGACTATATAAAATGATAGGTAGTCCCAAAGCATGAGTGATAGATTAAGCCGTTCGCACTGAGCTTGTCGAAGTGTGAATGTGGTTCGACTGTTCGACAAGCTCACAGCTCACCCTAAGTTTGCTATACCATTCATAAACCTACTCCCAACCACAAGGATTTAATCATGCGTTTTTTAACTATTTTATTATTTAGTTTAACAATACTAAACCAAGTACACGCCGAATCAGTCACTTTAAAGCCGTTCAACAGTGGCAGTTATGCACAAATAGTCAACAGCAATGCAGGCAAACCTTTTCTATTGTCTATTTGGTCGGTCACTTGCCCTTCTTGTATTAAAGACATGGAAGTATTACACGCTGTCCACAAAACGCATCCTGAATTCAAAATTGTCATGCTCAGCACCGATGACATTGCCGAAACCCCCACCGCTCAGCAAATCCTAGAAAAAAATCAATTAGCCGATATGGAACACTGGATTTATGCCGAAGAAAACACCCAAAAACTGCAATTTGAAATCGATCCTAAATGGTATGGTGAATTACCCAGAAGCTACTTTTTCGATAAAGCAGGGCAACGTGATGGTGTGAGCGGTGTATTATCAGAAAAAGATTATGAAGCGCGGATTGGTAAAATGGTTAAATAATTTAACAAGGCGTAAGGCGTATTAGCTATAGCTTAATACGCCGAATCATGCGGACTACTTGCTACTCTAAATACTCGTCCCACCCACCGTCATACCATCAATTTTTAAGGTCGGTTGACCAACCCCGACGGGGACACTTTGCCCTTCTTTACCACAAGTACCTACGCCTGTATCAAGGGCTAAATCGTTGCCCACCATCGACACTTTGGTTAATACATCTGGACCATTGCCGATTAATGTCGCGCCTTTGACAGGGCGAGTGATTTTACCGTCTTCGATTAGATAGGCTTCGCTGGCAGAAAAGACAAATTTTCCTGAAGTTATATCGACTTGTCCGCCTGAGAAGTTTCGGGCGTATAAGCCTTTTTTCACCGAGCGGATGATTTCTTCGGGATTATGTTGTCCTGCTAACATATAGGTGTTGGTCATGCGTGGCATGGGTAAATGGGCGTAAGATTCGCGCCGACCGTTGCCTGTTAAGCCAACGCCCATTAAACGGGCGTTGAGTTTGTCCTGCATATAGCCTTTGAGGATACCGTTTTCTATCAATACCGTGCTTTCAGTAGGAGTGCCTTCGTCATCTAGTGTTAAAGAGCCGCGCCGTCCCTGTAATGTGCCGTCATCGACCACGGTGCATAAATTAGAGGCAACGCGTTCGCCCACTCGACCGCTAAACGCCGATGTGCCTTTACGATTAAAATCACCTTCTAAGCCGTGTCCAATGGCTTCATGTAATAAAATGCCAGGCCAACCTGAACCTAATACCACAGGCATATTACCCGCAGGAGCTTCATCGGCATCTAAATTAACTAAGGCGATTCTGACCGCTTCACGTCCATAACCGATTGCGGTGTCTTCATCTATAAAACACTGATAATCACAACGTCCACCGCCACCCATGCTACCTTGTTCACGTTTGCCATTATCAACCACGATAACACTGACATTCATGCGTACTAAAGGGCGTACATCGGCAGCTAATGAGCCATCTTGATTGGCAATCAGAACGTGTTCATAAACACCGCTAAGACTGACGATGACTTCTTCAATACGGCTATCAAGCTGACGAGTTTCACTATCAACTTTTTTCAATAGCGCGATTTTTTCAGCATCGGTTAAGGATTTCAACGGATTCAACGGCGCGTAATAATATGTGAGTGGTTTGGCGTTTTTAGTGATTAAACCTACTTGCGCGTGTTGCCCTTGTCTTACGATGGCTTTAACGTTGTTAGCCGCTTCCAGTAAGACATGTAATTCCAAACGGTCGCTATACGCAAAGCCCGTTTTTTCACCCGATACCGCACGCACGCCCGCACCTTGTTCAATGCTATGACTACCTTCTTTGATAATTCCGCTTTCCATCACCCACGATTCAGAATGACTGGATTGAAAATAAATATCCGCTATATCAACAGGTGAACTAAGCAGTTGACCGAAGATTTTTTCAATATGATATTCTTGTAAACCCGCAGGGGCGAGTATGGCTTGTTTTGCTAGCTTTAATAATTCCATGATGGGTTTTAATACTCAAAGTGTAGGGTGCGAAGGACAAGCTTAAGAGCCGTTATATTCAAGTTTTAAGTCGTCATGTAAGATGCCATATAACATGCGTAACAGTTTTTCTGTCTCATTATTACTGTCTTGATTATCTGTCGTGCCACTTTGTTCTGCGGCTAAGTTTGCCATGACGGCAGTTTCACCGCCCGCGCCTTTCATGCTTAACACATAGTTGATTTTTTTGTTATCGGATAGAAAACTAAAAAAACCAGCAGATGATTCATCACCAGAACTCACATAATAAATTTTCTTATCACGATCATAATCAGTGATTTTAAGCGTGTCACGGCTTTGTTTTAATGCTTGAGCTAAGGCGTACCACGCTTTATCTATAGGCATTCTAATTCTGAGTTGCAGTGGAGTGGCGTTAGTTAAATACACTTTATCGCCTAAGCCTGTATTGCTCTGTCTTTTTTCAATGCGGCTATCATCGACTGCATAACTTTCGTTTGGACTAGCTGATGGATTAACGGGTAGGGTAGGGGGACGTTCAAGATGGGATATATCTTGATAACGACTGTCTTTGTCTGTGCCACAAGACACTAAAGCGGTAACTAGTAAGATGCTTTTGATTACACGTTGCATATTTTTTCACACGAAAAACGTTGATGACTTAAGACGGGAAAGGTATTGCGTATTTTTTGTAAGCGTTCAGGGTCGATGTCAGCACAAACAAAACCACCACCTGTTTTATAGCAGTCGAGTATGATGCCCCACGGATCAATAATCATGCTATGCCCAAAAGTTCTGCGCCCATTCTTATGAAAACCGCCTTGATTAGGCGCGATGACATAACAAAGATTTTCAATGGCTCTGGCGCGAAGTAGAATTTCCCAATGTGCCGCGCCTGTTTCGTGAGTAAAGGCGGCTGGAATAATCAGTATCTCTACGCCTTGTTCGTGCATACCACGAAAAAATTCAGGAAACCGTAGGTCGTAACAGATGGCAATACCTATGCGACCAAACGGTGTATCAATCACTAAGGGCTTCGTGCCTGCTTCAATGGAGTCAGATTCACGGTAGACTTCATTGGTGCTAGGTACCATGACATCAAATAAGTGTATTTTATCGTAACGAGCAACGCGTTCACCGAGATCGTTATAAATAAGACAGGCGGCGCGAACTTTATTAGGGTCATCGCCCACTATGGGCATAGTGCCGCCGACTATCCAAACGCCGTGTTTTTTAGCGGTTTTAGATAAAAAATCCTGTATTGGTCCTACACCATCGACTTCTTTGATATTGAGTTTGTCTGTTTCATGGTCGCCCATCAAGGCAAAATTTTCAGGCAAAGCAACCAGTTTCGCACCTGCTTTAACCGCTTCGGCAATCAATTTCTCTGCTTCTAAAAGGTTATAACTAACAGTCGGGCTTGAAGCCATTTGTATGGCAGCGCATTTATTCATCTTGTCTTCCTTTATTGCTCTTTTTGTTGATTAAGCCATGAAAAATCGGTGAGACCATTCCAAGTTTTTTGTAACAAACCATCATTCTCATGGTGTGGAATGACTTGCACTTTACCCCACTCACCTTTAACTAAATATTGTGAGCCGAAGAAAAAGCCATCTTGGTCTTTTCCTGTTAGAGACCGTCCAATTAGCGAGGCGACTTTACCCACAATTGTACCAGCTATAGGTACGGCATCGGCACTTTTTGGTGCAACCATGACGCTATAATCAACGGTGTGGCGTAGTAAATTAGTATCGCCTGTCAGGGTAATTTTGGCAGGTACAGCATCAACAATTAGATTTTTGGTTCTCGCCTTACCTTGGCTTAAATCAAAATGTCCTGTAATACTGTCGTAGGTTAAGCCTTCTTCGTAAATATCGCTAAAATCCAGTTGCAAGCGTTTTATCCATTGCGCGACTGCAAGTACACCTAAAATCCGCCCAAAACCAGGTTCAATGCCTAAAATCCGCCCTTCGTTAAAATCAAGGTCTAGCTGACCTTGCAATGCGGCAATGGAAAACTGTTGCGGCGCACCGCGCCAAAATACATCAAAATCTGCGCCGCCTGTGGTTTCGGTAAAATTTTTGCCGATGCCAAATTGTGTAAATAGTTGATCAACACGAAGCATATCTAAGCGACCTTTGGCGTGCGTGATAGATTGTTTGCCATTAACTTGCCAATCGCCCGATAGTGTCAGTTTCTGCATATCGCCATTGAGGGTTATGTTTTTAAAGGCAATGCCGTTGCTGATACGTTCGGCAATTAGACTTAACTGCCCAAGTGCCACACCTTGCCAGCGAGTTTTTTGGCTGGTAAGCGTTATTAAGGGCATGGCTTCTGGTATCAGATCAGCTATGTCTGTGCTGTCTTGGCTATTGAGTTGTTTAGCCAGCGATAAATCCAGTTCATCCATGTTAAGGGTGATACGATTCGTGCCTTTAAGGTTGAAAGGTATAGTGAGTTTACCTTTAGCAAATTGGCTGTTCAGTACTCCATTCCATTGTTTACCAGCGGGTTTTAAGTTTAAATCAAACAAGCCTAACGGCGTTTTTTTCCATACACTCGAATTACTGTGAATGTTTATTTCATTAATCGGGGCATTGGTGGGTGTGCTTGCCGAATCAGTTTGCGCCATCGAAAAGCCAAGACCCAGCCAATTTTGTAAGGCGAGTTTTTCATTATTAATCTCAAGTTTGATACCCTTTTCGGGTGCTTGGACGTTACCTGTACCAATTAAAACATGCCCCGCTTGGATGTTTTGTTGTTTGATGTCGAAATTCAGAGCAGCTTTAAGTTTATTATCATAACTTATGCTAATGGGTAATAAGGGTTTATCAACCAAGCTAAAATCAAGCGATAGTGGGCGTTGTTGTGAACTAGTTTTTGCTAAGCCATCGGGTAAATCGAGACTGATGCCTGATAACATGGATTGCACCGTGAGCTTCGGTGTTTGATTACCGTAAGGGAGTTGTAGCTGTAATTTATAATCGCTAGCACCTGTTGCCACTGACCAGCCAGACATTTTAAATTGCTTATGCAGTTCGTCTATGTTGGTACGCCCTGTCGCGTTGATGGTGGTTTTTTGTGCGTCGTTTTTAATCGCGATTTTTATCGGATAGCCTAACGCGACGGCATTAATGTTGTCGGTGAAAATACCTTGTTCATTAAACTTTAACGCGCCAGTCATTTTATCAACTAATAAATCGACTGATTTGACGGTCAAATTAGCGTTATTGAATTGCGCCGTACCATCAACTTTAGCAGGAATATAGTCTTCTAAAGGCACAGTGAGTTTTAAATTTGCCTGCGTGTTGCCTTGTGGCGTAATCGCATCCAACACTTTATTAATGGGCAAATCCAGTGGCGTTTTTTGTAAAAACGTTAAGGTGTCGGCAATACCAGCCGCAAACTCGCCATCAACTAGCACCATCTCGCCTTTACTTAGCGAGGGAATAGCAATGTCTGCTTTTTTAATGCTGATTTTCTCGCTGTTGCCCTGCGTTAGATTAACGTGCAGCTCATCTTTGGTGAACAACACATCACCCGCCAAATCGGTTAAATGCGGCCAATCGGGGTGATAAAGCAACTCTAACTGTTTGGCAGAAAACAGCACTTCAAATACACCTTCGCCTTTGGTAAACGGAAAGTCATTTAGATTGCCATAAAATAAAAAATCGCCTTTGGAAAGCGTGCCACCGATAAACGCATGGTCTAACCAATCGACTAAAGTTTTACTCATGATGCTGGTTGGGTAATAAGTCGGGGCTTTACTCATGTCTTTCGCCGAAAACGCGGTTTGTAAATCCATAAAAACAGGTTTATCAGTTTTAGGAATAAGGAGTTGCAAGCGGCTTTTACTGTGTATATCAGGTGAGTTTAACACTAGCATTGAACTAGCTAATGTCCAATCATCAGTATTTTGTTGCCACGTCAGTGTACCGTTGAGTGTGTTGAACAATAAGGGATTACGAAACATAGACGGGTATTTTAGTTGGGTGTGTTCCGTTGTGAGCTGTACGCTACCTTGTTGTTCATTGCCGTTAATTTGCCCCGTCAGATTATCTATACTAGGCAGTGTCAGTATCGGTTCGGTGCTAAGGTGAGCAAAATGACCGTCAACGCTTAGCTGGTGGTTATCGAGATCAGCGGACAGGGTAAAATTTTCAAGACGACCTTTGAGCTGTGCTTGTGCTAATAGTTTGGCTTGTGCCTCAGGCAATGGCGCGAAAAACTGAGCAAGATGGGCAATGGGTTGTAAATCACAAGCGGGTATAGAAAGTGTTATTTTATGCAGTTGTTGATCGTCTGCACTTACGCCTGACACCGTAAACGCGCTGGTGGGATGTTTGTTCGTTGCCGTTTCTAAGGCAAAGCGTTCAACATCAATTAGCCATTGATGGTCATTTTTCAGCCAGTAAAACAGCGTGGAAAAATCATTGCTGACAAAATCCGTTTTATGTTGTTGGCTGAGGTGTAACTGCTTTGCCTGTATGTCAGCCGTCATAGACACTAATTGTGAGCGTTGCCACTCGCCCCAGACTTTAAAATTCCCCGTGCCTGATTTAATACCGATAGTCAGTGGTAAATCAACCGTCACCCACGCGGGTAGATGCAGGGCTTTGCCTTCAATAAACCCTGTCCCGTTAATGGCTAACGGCTCAAAAATATTGCCCTTAATGTCGAACGACGCTCTGAGTAATTCACCTTGTTTTTTTTGTAAATTCATCAAAATATTAACACGATGGCGATCGCCGTTATTGCGTATCATGATATTAACATCATCAAATACCAACGATTTACCGTGTTTTTGTTCATCTTGCCACGTTAGCGTACTTTGTAGCACTTGGTATTTTCGACCTTGCAATAACCACAGCGGCTGTCCACCGCCTGCCTTTAAGCCCACAATGGCAATACTGCCATCGGCTTGTTTTTTGACCGTCAGTTTCGCGCCTACTAACGTTAGCCAAGACGAGGACAACACATCACGACTTAAGATTAAATCAATTAAATTAATACCAAGGCGTAGTTCTTTCAGTTGAATGGCGGGGGAGAGTTTATTGTGTTCAGGGGAGGCGATAGCAATATCTTCTAACACCAATTGTGGGCTAAAGCGATGAATGCGGGTTTTTAAATGCCCAATAGTGACAGGAGCAGCAACTTGTTTGCTAATTTCGGCGGCTAATTCGGTTTTGTAATCATTAACGATATGTAACAACACCCGCACTGCCAATAAGCTCAGTGCGGCACTAATCAAAGACCAAAAAATAAGGTGTCGGGTGGCGCGTTTAATATGATGAATCACAAAAACACGACCGTGTTACAACAGCACCACATCGTACTGTTCCTGATTGTATTCTGACTCGGCTCTAAACTTAATTTGTACATCTAAAAATATCTCTAACTCTGCCAACATATCGGCTTCTTCATCCAGTAACATATCGACGACATTATTTGAAGCAAGTACCAATAAAGTTTGTACCTTATATAAACGTACTTCACGAATAATTTCCCGAAAAATCTCCAGACACATCGACTCAGCGGTTTTTAACACACCACGTCCACCACAGGCACTGCAAGGTTCACAAAGAATATGTTCCAAACTTTCACGAGTGCGTTTGCGGGTCATTTCCACCAAACCTAGAATCGACACTTCGGTAATTTTGGTTTTTGCCCAATCTTTAGCTAAATTACGTTCCAAGGCTTGCAACACTTGTTGCTTATGTTCTTCGCTTTTCATATCAATAAAATCAATGATAATAATGCCGCCTAGATTGCGTAGCCGCAGTTGTCTTGCAATGGTTTGCGCCGCTTCCAAATTGGTTTTAAAAATGGTTTCTTCTAAATTACGCCCGCCGACATAACTACCTGTATTCACATCGACGGTCGTCATCGCTTCGGTTTGGTCAAACACTAAATGCCCGCCCGATTTTAGTTTAACTTTGCGCTCTAAGGCTCTTTTGATTTCATCTTCAACATTGTAAATATCAAAGACAGGGCATTCGCCTGTGTAATGCTCAATAATGGGGACGATTTCTGGAACAAACACCTCCGCAAACTCTAATAATTTGTGATAGGTTTCTTTGGAGTCAATGCGAATTCTTTCTAAACCTTCTTTGCGTAAGTCTCTTAACGTTCTAATGCTAAGTGGTAAATCTTTATGAATAAAGGATTTAGCTTTGGTGGTAGCGATTTTTTCTGAAATAGATTCCCATAGTTTTAACAAAAACATCATATCAGCAATCAAAATGTCTTCTTCTACGCATTCGGCGGCTGTTCTGGCAATAAAACCGCCACACTGATGTTCTTGTCTAAATGCTTCTACACAGTTTCTTAAGCGTACCCGCTCAGGTTCATACTCAATACGTTGCGAGATACCTGTAATATTGGAATAAGGCATATACACTTGAAAGCGCGAAGGAATTGATATGTCGGTGGTCAACCGCGCACCTTTCGTGCCTAGTGGGTCTTTCACCACCTGCACAATAATGTGTTGCCCTTCGTGTAAATAATGCTCGATGTTTTCTGAACCTGTTCTTTCCAGCTCTTGGGTTGATAAATCAGATAAATGCAAAAATGCCGCTTTAGGTAAACCTATATCAACAAATGCCGCCTGCATACCAGGTAATACTCGACACACTTCACCCTTATAAATATTGCCGACTAAGCCCCGTTCACGACTACGCTCAATAATCAGCTCTTGCAACACGCCATTTTCAATGACAGCAACGCGGGTTTCTGGCGGGGTAATGTTGATTAAAATTTCTTCGCTCATATTTTTATGCCTTGCTGCATTAAAAGTTGCGCCGTTTCATATAACGGTAAACCCACCACACCCGAAAAACTACCGTTAATAGCCGTTACAAACACACTGCCTTTACCTTGAATGGCATAAGCTCCTGCCTTATCCAGCGGTTCACCGCTATGCCAATAATCTTCTATTTCTTGCTCACTCAACGCCTTGAAGGTGACATCGGTAATACTCACCGCCTCGCTGTGGGTCACGCCGCGCAATGACACCGCACTGTACACCTGATGAGTGTTACCTGATAACTGGCGCAACATCGTTAGCGCGTCCGTTTTATCTTTAGGTTTACCCATAATGACATTGCCTAACACGACCGTGGTGTCAGCAGCTAATACTGCTTGCGTCGTTTGCAATGTCGCCACACACGCAGCCGATTTTTCCGCCGCTACCCGTTGCACATAGGCTAACGGTGTTTCATTAAGCAATGGCGTTTCATCAATATCAACCGCATACACTGTATACCGAACACCTATTTGATTCAGTAGTTCTTTGCGGCGCGGTGAAGCGGAAGCCAAAATAATGGGTGTGTGGTTATTCATAGTTATACCTAGCATCCGTTTTTAAGGCAGGCATTGTAAATCAGGAATGATTAGTTGAGTAATAGATGTTATATATCATCTCCGAAAAGCAAACAATTAGATGGGTAACTAATAAAGGAGGGTAATGATTGTCTATTACCTCTTATGCGTGTGTTATAGGATATTTTTAATATCCATTTCCTACCCGTTAATACTCTATTCTAAGTGATTGCTCTTTGTTATTTTTCTAGGTGACAATGAGAGAGTATATAATTTGAAAAATGCTTTTTTCGACGCTTTATTCTATAACATTGAAAATGTATCGGAGTATAGATCATGAAACAAAGTCAGTTTGTCTTAATCCCAGTCGCTTCCCTTTTAATTACTTTCCTTACAGTAGCCGAAGCTGAGCAGCTTGCCAATACAGAGATGACGCTACAATCTCAGCAACGATTGACGGATATGCGTGAGACATTAGGTCTCGATGAGCATCACTCCTTTCAAGCACAAAGTCTACGACAAGACACATTGGGGCAGACGCATATTCGCTTTCAACAGTTTTATAATGACTTGCGTGTTTGGGGCGGTGAAGTCATTACCCATACACAAGCGGATGGGCGTGAACTACCTGCGACTACATTCGCACTTAAGCAAACGATTCAAGTCGATACAACGCCGAAACTGTCGGTTAATGACGCGCTGGCAGTGGCTAAAAAAGACTTAGCTCTAAGTTCTGACTTTAGTAATAAACCCACGGTTGAACTGGTGGTTTATCCCGAAAAAGTCAGCCGCGTATCCACAAGTAAAGCAACGGTGTTAGCCGATAAGCTAAACGCAGAAGATTTTGTCACTGAGATAAAAGGTTATCAACTGGCTTATTACCTTCATACCGAAGTGAATAAGCCCAATGACACACGCCATACCGATTATCTGATAAACGCACACACGGGCGCGATTATTGAAAAATGGGATAGCTTGATGACTGAGAATGCTATTGGTAACGGCAAGAGTCAATACAGCGGCGCGGTGAATTTGAATACTAACAGCGTATCTGGCGGCTTTGAGTTACGCGATTTGACTCGACCTGTTAGTGGCGGCAACGTGGTTTACAATTTGGATCATTCCACATCAGGTACAGGAACTATTTACAAAAACGCCAATAATACTTGGGGCGATGGTGTTAATTTCAAAGAAGACCCAGAACCCACGACTTCTGCCAATGGACAAACGGCGGCAGTGGATGCCGCTTACGGTTTACAAGCAACGTGGGATATGTACAAAAATGTCTTTGGACGTAATGGCATTAATGGAGAAGGAAAACCAACTTATGCGCGAGTGCATTATGACAATGCTTTCGACAATGCCTTTTATTCCGACTCTTGTATGTGCATCACTTACGGTGATGGCACGAAACTTCAAACCCTCACTTCTTTAGATGTTGCTGCCCACGAATTTTCGCATGGTGTGTGCATGACTTCAGCGGACCTTATTTATAACAAAGAATCGGGCGGTCTAAATGAAGCCAATTCTGACATTATGGGTGCGATGGCAGAATTTTATATGCGCGGCGCGAATGGTAAAGGCAGTGTCATTCCCGATACAGGTGGAACGTGGACACAAGGCGAACAAATCACCACGCCCGCTTTTCCGCTCAAAATGCGTTTTTTATATAAACCCAGCAAAGACGGTAACAGTGCCGATGCGTGGAGTCCGACTCTGGAAAAACTCAATGTGCATTACAGTTCTGGTCCTATGAATCGCGCCTTTTATTTTCTAAGCCAAGGGGCGACTAAGACAGGCGAAACGTCTACGTCTTATTTGCCAGACGGTATGACAGGCATCGGCAATGATAAGGCGGCCAAAATATGGTTTCGTGCTTTAACCACTTATATGACACCTGACACCAACTACGCGGGGGCAAGAATCGCCTGTATTCAGGCGGTAAGAGATTTATTCCCTGTGTCAGGGGCTGAAGAAATTGCGGTGTGGAATGCCTTTGCAGGTATCAATGTCGGTAGTGTCTGGAGTGGGGCTGACGCGCCACCGACGGTTACAGTCAGTGAAACAGGCGATAAAAGCACGCTAACTTTTAGTGCCACTGCCAGCGATGATAAAGGCGTAACGAAAGTTGATTTTCTATTGGATAGCGCGTTGGTCGGTTCAAGTGCGTCCGCGCCTTACACCATGACTTATGACTCGCTCATGCAGGATGATGGCAGTCACACCTTGGTTGCAAAAGCGACTGATACAACAGGTCAATACACTAATGCCACCATGACGTTTACCATCAACAACGGGCAGTTAATTCGTAACGGTAGTTTTGAAAAAGGTTATGGCGTGGGTTGGTCAAACACGACAGGAATGCAAATCGGCACAATTTTAGGTCAGACCGCGTTTGATGGCACTAAAATGGCTAAGTTCTGCGGAACTGGCTCGAAAATGAGTGTCGGTTTATATCAATCAGTGACTATTCCTGCCAGCACTTCATCAGCAACCTTAAGCTATGCCCTGCATATTGAAACCAAAGATACCTCCACCAGCGTTGCCAGCGATACGCTTGCGGTACAAATTCGCAATGCCTCAGGAACTATCCTCAAAACACTGGCAACTTACAGTAATCTAAATGCGGCAACAGGTTACAAGGTTTATAGCTTGGATATGGCAGCTTACAAAGGGCAGACTGTTCAACTGTATTTCTTAGGGGCAGAAGATGGCGCGTTATCTACAGGTTTCATACTCGATAAAGTCAATCTCACGGTGAGCGGTAGTAGCAACGGTGATAATCCGCCTAATGCCAGTGCCAGCGAAAGCGGCAGTCGTGGCGTGATTACCTTGTCTGCCACAGCCACCGATGATGTTGGCATCACTAAAGTGGAATTCTATGTTGATGATGTCTTGAAAGGTAGCGATACCAGCTCACCTTACAGCATGACATTGGATAGCACATCCTTAACGGATGGCACTCACAGTCTGGTGGTCAAAGCCTACGATACCGCAGGGCAGATTGGCACATCCACACCTGTTACGTTTTCCATTAACAATGCCAACACTACGCCTGTTATTTCTGTGACTGAAATAGGTAGCAGTGGCACGATTAGTTTTTCCGCCACAGCGTCCGATGATGTTGGCGTGGCTAATGTGGAATTCTATGTGGATAATGTACTAAAAGGCTCTGACACTACATCGCCTTACAGCATAACGCTAGATTCTTCCACGCTGAGCAATGGTAATCATACTTTAGTCGGTAAAGCTTACGATGCCGCAGGTAATATAGGCACGTCGGCGAGTGTTACTTTCATCGTTAATAATATCGAGCCTCCACTTACGACTTATAACGAAGTCGAAAACAATGGTACGACTCAGACTGCCAATGTTATCGCCGATACCGTGACCAAGATTGTCGGCTACATCGGCACATCCACTGATAAAGACTATTTTAAAATCAACGTGCCAGCAGGTCGTACCATCACCGTTAATATGACAGGTCCTATGAAAGACTATGATTTGTATCTGCTTAGTAGTTCAGGTACTACGCTGAAAACCAGTGCCGATGCTGGTTCAACGGAGTCAGTGTCTTATAAAAATGCCAGTTCAACGACTGCCACCTATTACATAAAAGTAGTGGCTTTTGGCGGGGCTTATACCTTAACTACGCCTTACACGCTTACGCTTAGTCGTTGATGTTAACTATTTCTTCGAAGGGACGCACTGACGCGCTCCCTTCGAAGGTATCGCTAGTTTTCGTTATTCGATAAGATAGGGTAGTATGAGGCTCTTTAAAAATGCTAATTCGTTACTCAATATGAAAGTGAAAAAAATATCTAGGTTATTGTTGTTAATCAGCTTAATTTTCTTACCCTGCACAGTGCTGAGTAATACCCTAGAACAACAACGTAGCGATTTTTTGCAGGCAGAACAGGCATTAAATCTAGGCAATGAAGCTGTGTTTTTCCAGCTCACAGCGGGCTTAGTTGATTATCCGCTTTATCCATATTTACAGTATCAATGGTTAAGTAATCATTTACCAGAGACTGATAAAATCACGGCGTTTTTAGCAAACTATCAAGACAATCGTTACGCGTTATTGCTGCGTGCTAAATGGTTGGATTATCTAGCCAGTCAACAACGCTGGAATGAATTTATTCAAAACTACCAAGCCAGCGACAACACTGCACTCATCTGTCAATTCCAGTGGGCAAACTATCAAACAGGTAACACGACACAGGCATTGAATGAAGCTAAAAGGTTATGGCTAACAGGTGAGAGTTTACCGACAGAATGCGATTCACTACTATCAGCATTGCTCGCAACACCTGTGATGACACCTGAATTAATGTGGCAACGTTTTGAGTTAGCGTTAAAAAAAGATAATGTGTCATTAGCCACACATATTCAACACTTGATGGCTAACGCTGATCAAGGTGTTGCTGATGTTTGGCTACGGGTACATAAAAATCCTGCTTTAATTGAAAGTAGTAATTTTTGGCAGCCAATCATGGGGCGGTTATTTGCTCATGGTGTGCTGAGGATGGCAAAATCAAATTTAGATGAAGCGATTGCTGTTTGGGATAATCATAAAGCCACTGTCAATCCAGACCATGAAACCGCACAACAAGTAGAACGTGGTCTTGCACTCGCACTTGCTCGTAATCGAGATGTCCGCGCCTTCGATCGCTTAAATCTTGTGTTAAACACCGATGAAGAAGTTAGGGAATGGAAAATTCGCGCCGCATTGTTAGAACAAAATTGGCAACACGTCAGTAGTGCATTGGCAGGATTAACTAGCACAGAACAACAGTTACCAAAATGGCAATATTGGCAAGCGCGTGCATTGGCAGAAACAGGTAACGCGCCACAAGCGCAAATAGTGTTCAATAAACTCGCGCAAGACCGTAGTTTTTATGGCTTTCTTGCTGCTGATACCGTTAATCAGCCCTATCAGAATATTGATAAGCCTGTGTTGTTAGCAGGCAATGAATTGGATGCCTTAGCCAATGAAGCCGATTTTAAAATCGCACAAGAGCTGGGTATTCTGCATCGTGATTTAGAAGCTAAACGGCAATGGTCGTATGCCATCAAAAAATTATCCAAACAACGTTTATTGGTCGCTGCCAAATTAGCGCAAAGTTGGCAATGGGATCAACTTGCGATTGTGACGCTAGTACAAGCTGATTACTGGGATGACTTAGCATTGCGTTTTCCAATAACGTATTCCAGTCAAGTACAGAATAATGCTGATTTACAACAGCTAGACCCCGCGTTGGTGTTTGGTTTAATGCGTCAAGAAAGTATGCTGGATAAAAATGCTGAATCACCCGTTGGAGCGCGGGGCTTAATGCAAATTATGCCCGAAACAGGACGGCAAATTGCCCGCAAACTGAATGAGCCTTGGCAAAGTGCCAACAGTTTGTTTGAACCAGACACTAACATCAAATACGGCACTTTCTACTATAAGCAATTATTAGAACGCTTTAATGGTAATTTTGCCTTAGCCGCCGCCGCTTATAATGCAGGACCGCACCGTGTCGATAAATGGTTGCCTAGTGGGCAATTAATGCCTGCCGATATATGGATAGAAACAATTCCTTTCAAGGAAACCAGAAAATATGTCACCTCCGTCCTGTCCTACGCCATGATTTATTCGCAACGATTACAACGGAATACGCTAAAAATAAAAAATTTACTCACCGATGTGCAATCAGGCTAAAAATTGAGCTGATTTTTTTTAGTGTCTGTAAGATAATACTAAGTTCGATAATAAGAATAATGACTAAGGGTCACACGAGTATGGAGAAGCAGCATAGTTTTACGCGCGAAGAGTTATTGAAGTCTGGTAGAGGGGAACTATACGGACCGAAGAATGCGCAATTACCTCTACCCAATATGCTAATGATGGATAGGATTACCCTGATTACGGATGAAGGCGGTGCTTACGGTAAGGGTGAAATTGTTGCTGAATTGGATATAACCCCCGATTTATGGTTTTTTGATTGTCATTTTCAGGGTGATCCCGTCATGCCAGGCTGTTTAGGCTTGGATGCAATGTGGCAATTGGTCGGATTTTTCCTATGTTGGATGGGGGGACCGGGTAAAGGTCGTGCGTTAGGTGTTGGTGAAGTTAAATTTACTGGACAAGTGTTACCTACTGCAAAAAAAGTCATCTACCGCGTGAATATAAAACGTCTCATTATGCGTAAATTAGTTATGGGTATTGCTGATGCCACGATGGAAGTCGATGGCAAAGTCATTTATGAAGCAACGGATTTGCGGGTGGGTTTATTTACATCGACAGCCGATTTTTGAGGGCGAAACAATGAAAAGAGTGGTGGTAACAGGTTTAGGCATTGTTTCTAGCATAGGCAATAACCGCGATGAAGTGGTAGATGCCTTAAAACAAGGTCGCTCAGGCATTAGTTTTGCCGAAGATTATGCCGAATTAGGCTTTCGCAGTCAGATACGCGGCGCGGTGAATATTGATTTAGATGCGTTTATTGACCGTAAAATTAAACGATTTATGGGTGATGGCGCGGCGTTCAACTACATTGCCATGCAGCAAGCGATTGATGATTCAGGTTTAGACGAATCTGATATTTCTAATTTCAGAACGGGTTTAGTGATGGGTTCAGGCGGTCCATCCACATCCAATATCGTTGAAGCGGCAGATATTTTACGTTCAAAAGGCGTTAAAAAAGTCGGCCCTTATATGGTGCCACGCACCATGTCCAGCACTAACACTGCGTGTTTAGCTACCCCGTTTAAAATTAAAGGCGTGAATTATTCCATTACGTCAGCTTGTGCAACTAGCGCACATTGCGTTGGTCACGCAATGGAACTCATTCAAATGGGTAAGCAAGATGTCGTATTTGCAGGCGGCGGTGAAGAAGAGCATTGGAGTTTATCGGTCTTGTTCGATGCAATGGGTGCAATGTCATCCAAATACAACGACACCCCCACTACCGCCTCCAGAGCGTATGATGAAACCCGCGATGGTTTTGTGATTTCAGGCGGTGGCGGTGTTTTAGTCATCGAAGAACTGGAACACGCTAAAGCCCGCGGCGCGAAAATTTACGCCGAACTAACAGGTTATGGTGCAACGTCTGACGGTTATGACATGGTACAACCTTCTGGTGAAGGCGCGGTGCGCTGTATGCAGCAAGCAATGGCAACCGTGAATGCCAAGATTGATTACATCAACGCACACGGTACTAGCACCCCAGTCGGTGACACCAAAGAATTAGAAGCCTTGCGCACAGTATTTGGTGCAGGCAATGTGCCTTGGGTTAGCTCAACCAAATCCTTAACAGGTCATGCCTTAGGCGCGGCGGGTGTTAATGAAGCGATTTATTCGTTATTAATGATGGAAGAAAACTTCCTTAGTGCCTCAGCTAATATTACTCACCTAGATGCAGGCGCAGCAGGCATTCCTATCGTCCGAGAGCGTCAAGACAACATTACTCTAAACACCATTATGTCCAATAGCTTTGGCTTTGGTGGCACCAATGCCACGCTGATTTTCCAACGCTATCACGATTAGCCGTTGTAAGAGGGTATGTAATGCGCTATGAAAAGACATCCGACCTGCTGCACTTGGTAACAAAGGTAAATACCGTTTATTCAAAAGAAACGGTCAATGAGCTTATTGCCGAAGGCTGGGTTCTTTTAGCAATTGCATCAGGTCAAGAACAAATTAAACCAAATGATTACATACCCATGTTTGGCTATTGCCTTGGTAAATTGAAAGAGTCCGAATGAAATTTCAGTCCGCTGATTTGCCAACGTTATAGCGGCTAATTCCGTCGGTTGGGATGAGTTTGCGAACCCCAACAATCCAAACACCTCGAAGGATGCACAAATGGAAAGATATAACATCGAAAAATGGAGTATCAACGAGACTCTACTTCAGGCTTATCGTTCTATTTTCATTTCGTCACAGTCTTTTCTGTTGGCGGTAGGTGCAATAGTTTCTGACAAGAGTCTTGTTGTGCTTTGTGTTACCGCTGTAATTAGCCTTGTAATGATTTGGTATATTTGGTTTCCTGTGGTCAAATCAAGACATCGGATTGTTGACTATTACAAATATGGTCTCGAATTAGATGATACCCAATGGTCAGAACTTTGTGAATTTTGTACCGAGAATCAATATGTGAAGGACGATAATCTTTACAGTCAGGCAAATGTGTTACTTCATATTAATATCGATGATGGCGAGTGGCGATCCACCAGAACAAAGATTGATTTATATATGCCTATTTTGTTTTCCATCGTTTGGGCTGCCTTAGTTGTCTATGAGATTAGCGTAAAATAGCTCGTAGCTTGGGTTAAGTTTTGCGAACCCCAACAAACAACCCCCCCAAGAAAACCCAACTGTTGGGGTTCGCTTCTAACCCCAAGCTACTTTATAAAACTCCATGCAAAAAACCCGTTTCCAATTTAACAAACTCCAAAAACGCTTACGACATACCGTAGGTGATGCGATTGCCGATTACAATATGATTGAAGACGGTGATAAGGTGATGGTGTGTTTATCAGGCGGTAAAGATTCATTTACTATGCTTGATGTGTTAATGAATTTACAAAAAACCGCACCTGTCGATTTTGAACTCATTGCCGTCAACTTAGACCAGAAACAGCCTAATTTTCCTGAACACGTGCTGCCTGAATACCTTGAATCGCTGGGTGTGCCGTATCACATCATTGAAAAAGATACTTACAGCGTAGTTAAACGCGTCATCCCCGAAGGGCAAACGACTTGCGGGCTATGTTCACGGCTACGGCGTGGTACGCTGTACGGCTATGCCGAAGCTAACAATGTCACTAAAATTGCCTTAGGTCATCACCGTGATGATATTTTAGAAACTTTTTTTCTGAATATCTTTTACGGTGGCAAACTCAAAGCCATGCCGCCAAAATTATTGAGCGACGACAAAAAGAATATCATCATCAGACCGCTGGCGTATACGCGTGAAAAAGACATTGAACGTTTTGCCACATTTAAAGATTTTCCGATTATTCCTTGCAATCTGTGCGGTTCACAAGAAAATTTGCAACGCCAAGCCATGAAAGTGATGTTAAAAACGTGGGATAAACAATTTCCTGGCCGCTTAGAAACGATTTTTACTAGCTTACAAAATGTCGCCCCATCACAGTTAGCCGATACAAAATTATTTGATTTTGTTGGGCTAACGCTTGGACGTGAACAAGAATTTGATGCAGAATCAGCGGGCTTAGATATATTGATGTAATCAGGAGTCCAATAGCTTTAGCTATTGGCTAGAAAATAGCTAAAGCTGTTTTACTCCTGTATAGCTAACGTATTTCCCCTCCATTATTTTAATCAGCACACGGTAACGCTATGACTCCCATTCAGTACATTAACCGCCCCGATCAATTACCTAAGCTGTGCGAACAAATACAACAAGCGTCTTGGATAGCTTTAGACACTGAGTTTTTACGCGAAAAAACCTATTATCCCAAGTTTTGTTTATTACAAATTGCTACTCTCGATTGGGTCGCCTGTGTTGATCCGATTGCGTTACCAAACTTAGACACGCTGTTTGAAGCTATTTATAATCCTAACATTGTCAAAGTCTTTCACTCTTGCCGCCAAGATTTAGAAATATTTTTCCAAATAACTGGCAAACTGCCTGAACCTGTGTTCGATACCCAAATTGCCGCACCGCTGTTAGGCTTTCAAGACAATCCTGGTTATGCCATGCTGGTATCTAGCTTATTGAATGTGAATTTAACTAAAGCCCACACCCGCGCTGATTGGAGTAAACGTCCGCTAACTGCTGATGAAATAGACTACGCCGCCGATGATGTGATTTATCTGTGTCAGATTTATTCAATCATGACTCAGAAATTAACAGTCTTAGGACGCATTGACTGGTTAAAACAAGACTTTGCCGAACTTACTAATCCAGCTCATTATGAAGTCAAGCCAGAAAAATCGTGGCTACGCATTAAAGGGCAAAATAAATTGACGGGCAAACAACTTTCTATTATTCAAACCTTAGCCGAGTGGCGCGAAAGAACTGCTCAAGCTGAAGACAGACCGAAAAATTGGTTATTGCGTGATGAATTACTGTTTGATTTAGCCAAACTACAACCTGAAACTGTTGCCGATTTAGCGACCGTACGCGGTATCAATGAGCGTGCCGTACAGCGTTATGGCAAAGAACTGTGCCAACTGATTACTGACGCGAAAAATCGCCCGCCGATACCTTTAACGTTAAAAGATCGACCTGCCAAAAAGACCCAACAACAAGAAGCCATACTGGATATTTTGACCGCCTTGGTGCGTATTCGCGCCGAAGAAAATGAATTAAACCCCAGCATTCTTGCCTCGCGCAAAGACCTAGAAGCCTTATTATTTAATGGTGATGATGAATGCCCATTACTGCACGGCTGGCGATACACGATGGCAGGACGGGAATTAGTCGGCTTGTTAAAAGGTGAGTTATTGCTAGGGATTGAATCAGACCACTTGATGATTACGCCTAATTCGTAGAGATGGTCTATTAAAGTTAAGTCGTTCATGGTGAGTTTGTCGAACCACGAACGACTTAACTTAATGGCAAGCGGAGATTACAAGTTTTTAATTTTTTCCAATACTGCCAACGCATGACCGTCAGGTACTACGCCATATTCCACATCAGCTAATATACCTTGTTTGTCGATAATAAAGGTAGAGCGTAGAACAGCCATACTTTTAACGCCTTCTTTTTCTCGTTCACGCCACACGTTATAAAGTTCGCATAGTTCACCTGACGTGTCGGCAAGCAATTGTAAATTCAAATTATATTTACTTATAAAATCACGGTGACTGGCGCATGAATCCTTACTGACTCCGATAATAACGGTATCATGTGCGGCAAATTGTTCGGCATATTGCGTAAATTGGTTGGCTTCAATCGTGCAACCAGGTGTGTCATCTTTGGGGTAAAAATACAAAACGACATTTTTTTTACCCGTGTAATCTGACAAACTAATCGGTACGTCATCTTGGTTTGGTGATGTAAATAGTGGTGCTATTTGTTGTTTTTCTAACATAAAAACCTCCAGTTTATGAGTGAGTCTGTCTATAAAAACGGTACGGCAAGCATCATAGTAAGCCCAACCCTGAAAGTCTAGCAACGATTATGTCATTTCAAAAACACCAACTACCGCTACGATTAACACTGAACGAATCTAAACACTTTGTCCACCTAATCGCTTGCATACACACATTAGCATTAGTCGCCAGTCTGTTGAATAACCTACCCATTAGCTTAAAAGGTCTGTTATTGCTCGCTATCACTTGTCATTATTATATTTACAGTACACGGCAAAAAGCCAAACATTACCGCCTTGAATACAATGAAATAGGCTGGCAACTCGCCGAAAACGATGAATTTTTAACCATTGAAATATTACCGTCTACAGTAGTCAGTAGAATGGCGATATTTTTACACTATAAAACGGAACATAAACCAATCAATGCGCTGGTCATTTTTAACGATGCACTAGTAGCCGATGATTATCGTTATTTGATAACTAAACTAAAAATTACGCAGTCAATCCACCTATAGTTAGGCTTTTTTACAGCCATAGAGAAATAAATGTGTTGCTTGTCGCGCCCAGAGATTGATTTCCTGTTCGTTTGGCGTGGGAACTAGCCCTAATTGCAATTGGTGAAAGCGTTCACTACGCAATGAACTAATGAACTGTTCGGCTAGAAAATGCGGATCAAGCTCAACAAAGTAGCCTAATGTTTGTTGTGCAGCAAAAAACTGACTTAAATGCTCTAAGGTACGTTGCGGTCCTTGTTCATAAAACTGTGTAGCAAGTTCAGAAAAATGCGGTGATTCAGCAATTAATACGGCTCGAATTCGTACTACATCAGGTCGAGTGATACGGTACATAAACTGTTGTGCAAAAGCGACGAGTGCATCTTCTGGCTTGTCTTCATCAGATAAACTAGCGACAAACTGATCGCTACACCGTCTTATTAACGCACCAAACAAACCTGCTTTGCCACCAAACTGATTATAAATAGTTCGCATCGACACGCGTGCCTCACGCGCAATAGTTTCCATGTTCAAATTGCCATAACCGTGTTCAAGAAACAATGTTAAAGCCGTATCCAGCAAGCGGTCGCGGCTGAGTGATTCATTGCCTTTGGCGGGTCTTCCGCATTTAACCATCAGTATTACTCAGAAAATTAATTGACTTAAAGACTAATGATAACCTAGACTAAATGGTAATAACAATTACCATTTATTATTATCTAGTCAATAAGGCATCTTAAGCCAATGAAAAAAAATCCCCTGTTTGCCGTTCAACCCCACGCTGGTATTGTGTTGGCTTTGTTAATCATGCTGTTGTTAATAGGTTGCGATAAAACCGAAAAGCCTGCCAGTCCAGTCACGCCAACCGCGCCTGCCGCACCTGCGCCGAAAGTAAAAATCGCCCAGCCACTCACGCAGCAAGTCACGGAATGGGATGAATATACAGGGCGTATTGAAGCAGTTAATGCGGTGGAAGTCCGTGCCAGAGTCAGTGGTTATCTGGAAAAAGTTAATTTCACGGCGGGAGCGGCGGTCAAAAAAGGTGATTTATTATTTGTTATTGATGCTAAACCCTTTAAAGCCCAGCTCAATTATGCGTTGGCTGAATTGGAAAAAGCTAAATCACGGCACGAATTGGCAAAAAATGATTTTGCACGTTCGGAAAATCTGTTTAAAGCTAAAGCAGTTTCTGCCGAAGAACACGATGCGCGTAAAAATAGTGTGCGGGAAACAGCGGCAGCAGTGGAATCAGCGAGCGCACAAGTCAATAGTGCGCAACTGAATATGGAATTTACTCAAGTTCGTTCACCAATTAATGGGCGTATCAGTCGTGAATTAATTACAGCGGGAAATTTAGTCAATGGTAGTGGTAGTGATGCCACGCTGTTGGCTTCGATAGTCTCCACTAATCCTGTTTATGTGTATGTCGATGTCGATGAACGGGCAGTGCTGAAATATAAGCGGCAAGCGCAACAGCTTAATGGGGCTAAAGTGGAATTAGCATTAGCTGATGAACAGGGCTTTCCTCATATCGGTGATTTGGATTACATCGCACCGATGGAAAATCCAACAACGGGGACGGTTAGTGTGCGTGGCGTGTTTGCCAATAACGATGAATTACTCAGTGCTGGTTTTTTTGCGCGTATGCGTATACGCGGCGGTGAACCGTATTCTGCCGTGTTATTACCAGACCGCGCTATCGCTAACGATCAAGCCGATCATTTTATTTGGGTGATGAATAAAGATAAGCAAGTGAGTTCTCGCAAAGTCACAGTAGGCACGAAAATTGGCGAGTTGCGCGTGGTTAAACAAGGCTTACAAGCAGATGAGTGGGTAGTGGTTGAGGGTCTACAAAAACTGAGACCCAATAGCACGATTGAACCTGAAAAAATCACCTTGACTGAACAAAAGGCAGAGTAGATTATGGATAATTTTGTTCGTTTTTTTATTGACCGCCCGATTTTTGCTTCGGTTTTATCCATCGTCATTGTCTTGGTCGGCTCACTCGCACTGTTGAAATTACCGATTGCACAATACCCTGAAATCGCGCCGCCTACGGTCTTAGTGAGTGCCAATTATCCAGGGGCGAATGCAAAAGTCGTCGCGGAAACCGTGGCTACGCCGATAGAGCAGGAAGTCAACGGTGTGGAAGATATGCTGTATCTGTCTTCGCAATCGACTAACAGCGGCAATATGGCGTTGACTATTACCTTTAAACCAGGCACCAATCTCGATAAAGCCCAAGTATTAGTACAAAACCGTGTTGCATTAGCAGACCCAAAATTGCCCGAAGAAGTACGGCGGCAAGGTATTAGTGTTAAAAAACGCAGTCCCGATTTGAGTTTGGTGGTCAATCTAGTGTCGCCCGATAAAAGCCGTGACAGCGTTTATTTGAGCAATTATGCCTTGCTACAAATTAAAGACACCCTAGCTCGCTTACCTGGTGTGGGCGACATTATGCTATTGGGTGGCAGAGATTACAGTATGCGTTTATGGCTGAATCCTGAAAAAATCGCCGCGCAAAATCTAACTGCCAGTGAGGTGGTTAATGCTGTGCGTGAACAAAACGTGCAGGTTGCCGCAGGTGTAGTTGGACAACCGCCCACGCCCAAGAGTGTCGATTTTCAATATACCGTCACCACGCAAGGGCGATTATTAGACCCTGAACAGTTTGCCAATATTGTTATTAAACAGAGTGCTAACGGGGAAGTGGTTTATTTAAAAGACGTGGCACGCATTGAATTAGGCGCGAAAGACTACGCTTCACGCTTAATGTTGGATGGTGAAGAAACAGCGGGATTAGCGATTTTTCAATTACCTGGTTCTAATGCCTTGGAAACCAAACAAGCAGTCGTTGAGGCAATGGATAAGCTCAAAACCCATTTTCCACAAGGTGTAGATTATTTGCTGGTGTATGACACCGTAGTATTTATTCAACAATCCATTGATGCGGTGGTGGAAACGCTGTTTGAAGCGATTTTATTGGTGGTGTTGGTGGTAGTTTTGTTTTTGCAAAACTGGCGGGCGACTGTCATTCCGTTGCTTGCCGTACCCGTGTCATTAATCGGTACGTTTGCAGTAATGGCAGCGTTAGGTTTGTCATTAAATACCTTGTCATTATTCGGTTTAGTGCTGGCGATTGGTATTGTGGTCGATGATGCCATTGTGGTGGTAGAAAATGTTGAACGCCATATTGGCTTAGGTTTATCAGCACGAGAGGCTACGCTCAAAGCCATGTCAGAAGTCGTAGGCCCAATTATCGCTACCTCGTTAGTATTGGTCGCGGTATTTATTCCCACTGCCTTTATTACTGGCGTTTCAGGTGCGTTTTACAAACAATTCGCTTTGACTATTGCTGTATCGACCGTAATTTCAGCGTTTAACTCGTTGACACTAAGCCCTGCGCTGTGTGCTTTATTATTGGATAGAGCGCATGGCAATAAAGATGTCTTTAGCCGATTATTAGATGTGTTGTTCGGACGATTTTTTGGCGCGTTTAATCATATCTTTGACCGATTTAGTCACGGCTATGCGCGGTTAGTGGGGCGATTAATACGCATGACAGCGTTTATTCTTATTCTGTATGTTGGGCTAAATAGTCTGAACTGGCTGGCGTTTGAAAAAGTACCGACGGGTTTTATTCCGCAACAAGATCAAGGCTATTTAATTCTATATGCACAATTACCCGACGCTGCGTCAGTCAGTCGTACTGAGGAAGTTGTGCAGCAAGCCAATAAAATTTTGTTAAAAACCGACGGCGTAGCACATATCAACGCCTATTCAGGTTGGTCAGTGTTGACAGGAACGAGTCAGTCAAATGTGGCAACGTTATTTGTACGACTCACAGAATTTACCGACCGTAAAGGGCATCCCGAACTTTACGCCGATGAACTGGTTAAAAAACTCAGCCAAAGTCTGGCGCAAATTCCTAATGCCTATATTAAAGTCTTTGCTCCACCACCTGTGCGTGGCATGAGTTCGGTCGGTGGCTTTAAACTACAAATTCAAGATCGTTCCAATGCAGGCATTGCTGAATTGCAACGTGTTAATGCAGAACTTGTGGCTAAAGGCAATCAACAAGCGGGTTTGGTGGGTTTATTCAGTACCTTTCGCGCTGATGTGCCGCAATTATTTGTCGATGTCGATCGTATTCGCAGTAAAGCGATGGGCGTTCCATTGAATGAAATCTTTGATACCTTACAAATTTATTTAGGCTCGTTATACGTCAATGATTTCAATAATTTTGGTCGCATTTATCAAGTAGTCGCACAAGCCGATGCTGAGTTTAGAATGCAGCCCGATGATATTGCTAAATTGAAAACGCGCACCAACCAAGGCGGCATCGTGCCGCTAGGTTCGTTAGTCAATGTGCAGGCTATTAAAGGACCCGACAAAATCACCCGTTACAATATGTATCCTGCCGCTGAAATCAATGGCAGCACGCTTGCGGGTGTGAGTTCAGGGCAAGCCATTGATGTAATGAATAAATTACTCAGTGAAGAATTGCCCGCAGGTTTTGATTTTGAATGGACGGAACTGAGTTTACAGCAAGTCTTAGCGGGTAATGTGGCGTTTTTGGTATTCCCGTTAAGCGTCATTTTTGTCTTTTTAGTGCTGGCAGCACAATATGAAAGTTGGTCATTACCTTTGACGGTGATTTTAATCGTACCGATGTGTATTTTGTCGTCTATGGCTGGCGTTTGGTTAAGCAATATGGATAACAATATTTTCACCCAGATTGGTTTTATCGTATTGGTTGGCTTAGCGAGTAAAAATGCAATTTTGATTGTTGAATTTGCCAAACAACGGCAAGAACATGGACTCGACCAATTCGCCGCTGTGGTCGATGCCGCAAAAGTAAGACTACGCCCCATTTTAATGACTTCGTTTGCGTTTATTCTAGGGGTATTTCCATTGGTTATTGCTCAAGGCGCAGGTGCGGAATCACGGCGCATATTAGGCACGGCGGTATTCAGCGGCATGATAGGCGTTACCTTCTTTGGGCTATTATTAACGCCTGTCTTTTATGTTGTGGTGCAGTCGATGCGCCAACGTTTATTTTCAGTCAACACCGCAGGAGACAAACTATGAAGCGGCTTGCAACATTAGTAGGCGCGAGTCTTTTAACAGCCTGTGCGGTAGGTCCTGACTATACAACACCCAGCACAGAAACACCTGCACATTTTGCGGAAGCGGCTCATGCTGAATTTTCTAACAAGGCAATAGAAGTCACTTGGTGGAAATTATTTAAAGATGCACAACTTAATGATTTGGTTAATCAAACCTTACTACACAACCGCGATTTACAAGCTGCTAGTGCCACGTTGCTTGAGGCGCGGGCGTTATATATGGATGCAGAATTAAATTTAGTCCCGACTGTTACCAGCCATGCGAATTATACTGAGCAGCAACGCAGTACCGCATCGATGAATAACCGCGCCTTCGTACCTCGTAACTTATCGCTATACAGCACAGGATTTGATGCCTATTGGGAACTGGACTTATTTGGACGGGTGCGACGTAATATTGAAGCCAGCAGTGATGAAGTCGAAATGCAGGAAGCCAGTTTGCGAGATGTCAGTATCAGTCTGATTGCTGAAGTCGCGCGTAATTATTTTGAACTTAGAGGCTTACAAAATCAGTTAGCCGTTATTAAACAAAATATCATCAACCAAGAACAAACTTTAAAAATCACCCAAGCGCGTGTCGATAACGGGCGAGGTACTGAACTCGATACTGCCAGAGCATCTGCGCAACTTGATAGTACGCGGGCAGTTATTCCAACATTAGAAACATCTATCAGTTACACGTTACATCGGTTAAGCGTACTGACGGGGCAATTACCGAATGCGTTGGTCGCCAAATTGTCGCCCAGTTACCCCTTGCCTTCATTACCCGATACCATTGCACTCGGCAGTCCCGCAGACTTATTACGCCGTCGCCCTGATATTCGTATGGCAGAACGTCAATTAGCCGCGTCTACAGCGCGGATTGGCGTAGCGACAGCCGATTTATTTCCTAGAGTCACGTTTGTTGGTTCAGTATCACTGGAGTCCAGTATGTTGTCTGGACTCGGTGCGGTAGGTTCACAAGCCCATACCTTAGGTCCGCGTATTAGTTGGGCAGCATTCGATTTAGGGCGTGTGTATGCACGCATGAAAGCAGCGGATGCCCATGCTGAAAGCGATCTTGCTAAATATCAACAAACGGTATTAACCGCCTTAGAAGAAACTGAAAACGCGCTGGTGAACTACAACAAACTCAGGGCTAAACAAGCCTTATTAGTTTCAGCGGTTGAAGCGAATGTTAAAGCCGATAAATTAGCGCAATTACGTTTTGACGGTGGCGTGACTGATTTTCTAACCGTATTAGATGGCGAATTACGTTTACTACAAAGCGAAAATGAATTGGCACAAACTCAAACCGCCACCGCGACTGCATTGGTTGCTATTTATAAATCATTAGGCGGTGGTTGGGAAACCCATAATTAAAAGCCATCATTCTGATGCAGAGTGTTGAACCGATATAAAAATACTTTTCGAGTCGAACGATACCACCACCGCCTTGATAAAGCTGGATTATGGCACTTAACAGTTTATGAAAAAGGCAACAGAGTGCGTAGGTCGAGTAGAGTAAGGTGAAAGCTATCCTACTCGCTAAATCTATAAGCACTCAATCTGAACTAATAAATGGTTTCCTGTATTTCTACTACGTTTTTAGGTTAAAATACTCGCCTTTCGAAACTGGACGAGTGGGTGGCGATGGTGACTTGCAAGATGCCCCCTCACTTGGTTTTGAGCTACTTACCTGACTTCACTTCATTGTTGCCTTGCCATTACGGTCTTAGGTTCATGGCTGTAGGGAAGGGTATACCCTCAAAACCCCAGTCAGAACCCTGCTGAGTGAATGCTCAAGGGTGGTCGCCAACCCAGTTTTTTATGCCAACTTTAGAGTAAACACATGACAGATTTATCGCTTTATAGAAATATCGGTATTTTCGCGCACGTTGACGCGGGTAAGACTACCACCACTGAACGGATTTTGAAACTGACAGGTAAAATCCATAAAATCGGTGAAGTACATGACGGTGCTGCGACCACTGACTTTATGGAACAAGAGCAAGAGCGCGGTATTACCATTCAATCGGCGGCGACGACTTGTTTCTGGAAAGATCACCGTTTCAACATTATCGACACTCCAGGTCACGTTGACTTCACCATTGAAGTATATCGTTCATTAAAAGTATTGGACGGCGGTGTGGGTGTTTTCTGTGGTTCAGGTGGGGTTGAGCCGCAATCTGAAACCAACTGGCGTTATGCAAATGACTCTAAAGTTGCGCGTGTTATTTATATCAACAAATTAGACCGTATCGGTGCTGATTTCTACCGTGTTGTTAAACAGGTTGAAGATGTATTAGGTGCTGTACCTGTCGTTATGACCTTACCCATCGGCACAGAAGATGAATTTGTGGGTGTGGTTGATTTATTGACCGAAAAAGCATGGATATGGGATAACTCAGGCGATCCAATGAACTATGTCATTCAAGACATTCCAGCCGATATGGTGGAAATGGCAGCAGAATGGCGTGAAAAAATGATCGACCAAGTAGCCGATCAATTTGATGATGTTATGGAAGCTTATCTCGACGGCGAAACGCCAGACGTTGATACCATCAAACGTTGTTTGCGTAAAGGGACTATTCATCTTGACTTCTTCCCAACGTTCTGCGGCTCTTCGTTTAAAAACAAAGGCGTACAGTTGGTTCTGGACGGCGTTATTGATTACTTGCCTTGCCCAACTGAAGTTAATCCACAACCTGAAGTTGATTTAGAAGGTAATCCAACAGGTGAATTCGCGATTGTTAGCGCGGACAAACCATTACGCGCCTTAGCATTCAAAATCATGGATGACCGTTTTGGTGCATTGACATTCTTGCGTATTTACTCAGGTAAATTAGAAAAAGGTACATCAGTATTAAATACGTTTACAGGTAAAACTGAACGTATTGGTCGTATCGTAGAAATGCACGCTGATGCGCGTAACGAATTAGAATCTGCGCAAGCGGGTGACATCGTTGCTGTATTAGGTATGAAAAACGTACAAACAGGTCATACCTTATGTGATCCTAAGTTCCCAGCAACTTTAGAGCCAATGGTATTCCCTGATCCCGTTATCTCATTAGCCATTAGCCCTAAAGATAAAGCTGCGTCAGAAAAAATGGGTATTGCCTTGGGCAAAATGATTCAAGAAGACCCTTCATTCCACGTTGAAACGGATGAAGACAGTGGCGAAACCATTCTGAAAGGGATGGGCGAATTACATCTTGACATTAAAGTCGATATTTTAAGACGTACTCATGGTGTTGAAGTTATCGTCGGTAAACCACAAGTGGCGTACCGTGAAACGATTACTAAAATGGTTGAAGATGAATACACCCACAAAAAACAATCAGGTGGTTCAGGTCAATACGGCAAAATCAACTACCG
>DFWO01000021.1:47120-55249 GCA_002380945.1 Methylococcaceae bacterium UBA4132
GGTAACGTACCACGCGAATACTGGCCAGCTGTGGAAAAAGGCTTTAAATCCATGCTGGATAAAGGCGTATTGGCAGGTTTCCCATGTTTAGACTTTAAAGTTGTATTGTTAGACGGTGCGTTCCACGCAGTTGACTCATCAGCGATTGCCTTTGAAATTGCTGCTAAAGCCGCTTTCCGTCAATCAATTCCAAAAGCAGGTCCTCAGTTAATCGAACCGATTATGAAAGTAGACACGTTCACACCTGCTGACCACGTTGGTGACGTTATCGGTGACTTAAATCGTCGTCGCGGCATGATTAAATCACAAGATGCGGGCGTGACTGGCGTGCGTATTAAATCAGATGTACCGTTAAGCGAAATGTTTGGTTACATCGGTGATTTGCGTACTATGACATCAGGTCGTGGTCAGTTCTCTATGGAGTTTTCACACTATCTGCCATGTCCTAAAAACGTATCAGAAGAAGTGATTAAAGAAGTGACTGAACGTAATAAAGCTAAAGCGAAGTAATTCGTGTCGTAGCCGAGCAACGTGTTTGCTCGGCTACTCTCCCTCTTTTCTAGTCATTAGACCATCACCAACGCACTAGGAAAAAAATCGTGAGTATTATAATAGCTACTGCTTTGTTTTTTGGTGCAGCGTTGTGTTTTCTTTCTGCAATTGTTGACGCTATCAAAGGCAAACAAAAAAAACTAATCCCAAGCAATACAAGGTCTCATCCTGTTGCACAAAAACCATCAATCACCAGCAACACACAGTCTTTTTCCAAACAGAAATCCGTAATCAAAACTGGCGAATGGACAGTTAAGCTCTTGCTGGAATTGGAATGGAAACGTTTTGAAAAAATCTGTACAGAATACCTGATTATGACTAATCAACGCGCTGAATTGACCATGATTGGTGCGGATGGCGGAATAGACATCGTTATAAAAAACGCAGACGGTAAAATAATTGCCATTGGGCAATGTAAAGCATGGATTAGCAACATTACGGTTAAAGAAGTCCGCGAATTTTTTGGTGTGATGGCAAGTGAAAAAAGTATCCAGCGGGTATTATTTTGCCACCTCAACATTCACGGAAGAGGCTATCAAATTCTGTGCTGATAAAAATATCATCTTATTGAATAAGTACGATTTGGTGAACAAAATCAACTCGTTGTCCAAAGAAAAACAAGCAAAACTCTATCAACTAGCCACTAAAGGCGATTACACTACGCCTACCTGTCCGCAATGTGATGAGAAAATGCTTAAACGAGCAGATAAAAATTCAGGCAGTGAGTTTTGGGGATGCACAAATTATCCCAAGTGTAAAAATACGCTACAAGTCAGAAAAGTGGCGTAAATAAATCTAACTTTATCGTATCGAGGAACACCTTATGGAAACCTACCTACCGCTGATTCAAGCTACTCTTGCTGAGTGGTTACAACTGACACTCGACCATCCTTTGTACGCGGCTGCTTTAGTCATCGGCGTTTGGTTACTGACCGCGATACTGTATAGCATTCGAATTGCGGGTTTAAATAAAAAAAATCGGCTTAGTGAACAGGCACGCACTAGCGCAGAAACTACTCTTACTACTACGCAGCAACAACTCCAGCAAGCCCAAGACGAATTGGTAGCGACCACTGAACAACACCAGCAACTTGTGGAAACTGAAAAACAACGCGCTACCACAGCAGAACTGCAACTCGCGCAACGTAACCAAGACATTGCCGCGACTGTACAAAGTTTAGCCAGCAATTTTGATATTGGCGAACGCCCACTAACTGTCCCTGAAAACCTGAAAGCAGACGACTTATGGCAACAACACGATAAAGTTATTAAGCAACTTATCGAACGCTTGCGCACTGAACAACAAGCCAAAACGGAATTGGAAAAATTTTATCAGGCAGAGAAAACTAAACTCGCCGAAACAGACGCTAAATTAGTGAGCTTGCAAGCCAACTTAGACAGCCAAACCAGCTTGGTGTTGGCATTACAAACCCAAACTACTACACTGCAACAACAACAAAATGACACCCAACGCGACCTCACTGAGGCGTTAAAAAAACATCAAGCCGACTTAGCTAGACTGCTACAACTAGAACAGCAAGCGTCGCAATTTACGCATATTCAACCACAAAACGTAGCTCCGATTGCACCAGTAGCACCGACACCCGTTGTTCAACCTATAAACGATGTCACCATAGAAGAACCCGTGCAGAGTCTTAGCGTAGCAGTCGATGAAGCGACAGCTAAAATGCAAGACCTGTTTAAAAAATCGCCTGAACCCGCAACGCCTGAAATTGAAGTAACAACGGCATCGGTGCAAGCCATAGAACAACCTGAAATCAAGCCTGAATCACCAGTAATAGCACCTGAACTAGTCGCTATTGTTGAACCTGTTGCCGAAACGCCTGAAAAAACGGGCAAAGTGTCCGCATTAAAAGGTATGTATCAAAAATTTACTACCAGCAAAGCCGCGCAAGCAGAGTCCGCGCCCGCTGTGTCAGTCATTGAACCTGCGCCTGAAATCAAAGTAGACGTTGTTGCAGAAGCTCCTGAAAAATCCAGTAAAGGGTCTGCGCTGAAAGGTTTATATCAAAAATTTGCTACTAGCAAAACGGAATCAGTAGAACCTGCACCTGTCGTCTCAGCCGTAGAGCCTGAACCTATCGTTGTGGCGGTAATAGAGCCAGAACCTGTGCCTGAAATTAAAGTACAAGCGGTTGCAGAAGCCCCTGAAAAACCCAGCAAAGGGTCTGCATTAAAAGGCTTATACCAAAAATACACCACAGCAAAAGTACAGGAAAAAGACCTCGCGCCTGAATCATTCGATAACGTATCGAGTAGCCTAGAAGACAAAGCCGATCAAATTACTGAAAAACTTGAGCAACTAAAAGGTGTGTACGGTAAATTTTTCTCGAAAAAAGATAAATAAGCACACTAAACCAGTCATCCTAGCCCCGCATTTAAATCGTGGGTTAGGGTGAATTATTCCGCAAAAGTTGCCAATATCCGTAACCGTAACGATTTTTATCATGCTGATAATTACTGTAGAATACACGGTTTCATTGAGCTTGCTCTCATCATGACATCACACTCCCGATGGATTTTTAATGACCGATTATAAATTAACCCACCTGAAAGAACTTGAAGCGGAAAGCATTCACATCATTCGTGAAGTCGCCGCTGAATTTGAGCGTCCCGTGATGCTGTACTCCGTCGGCAAAGACTCTGCCGTCATGCTGCACCTGACCATGAAAGCGTTTTACCCTGCCAAACCGCCATTCCCCATGATGCACGTTAATACCACTTGGAAATTCAAAGAAATGATTGAATTTCGTGATGATATGATAAAAAAACTAGGGCTAGAGTTCATAGAACACATCAACCAAGATGGTATCGCTCAAGGCATTGGCCCTTTCACCCACGGCAGTAAAAAACACACCGACGTGATGAAAACCGATGGCTTAAAACAAGCCCTAGACAAATACCAATTTGATGCTGCTTTCGGTGGCGCACGCCGTGACGAAGAAAAATCCCGCGCTAAAGAACGTGTGTATTCGTTCCGTGATAAAAACCACCGCTGGGATCCGAAAAACCAACGCCCCGAACTGTGGAACATCTACAACGGCAAAATCGACAAAGGCGAAAGCATCCGCGTATTCCCGTTATCCAACTGGACAGAGCTGGACATCTGGCAATACATTCACCTAGAAAACATCCCCATCGTACCATTGTACTTCGCCAAAGAACGCCCTGTCGTCAACCGTGACGGTATGTTAATCATGGTCGATGATGAACGTATGCCAATAGGCGAAAACGAAACAGTCGAAATGAAAAAAGTGCGTTTTCGTACGCTAGGCTGTTATCCCTTAACAGGCGCAGTCGAATCCGAAGCCACCACACTGCCTGAAATCATCCAAGAAATGCTCTTAACCACCACGTCCGAACGCCAAGGACGCTTAATCGACCACGATCAAGCAGGATCTATGGAACAGAAGAAGCGCGAAGGGTATTTTTAAAGACGCATGAAAAAATCTTACTCGCATTTTACGATTGACGACATTAGAGGTTTAGGTATCAGCGTTATCCGTGCTGAATTATTTACTCAAGCTATAAATACGGTAGCACCTTCTGATTTTTTATTAAAAACACTGGCGATTAATCACGATATACCCAGTGAATCAGAAAAAGCTAAATCAGAATTATTGATTACCCCGATTTTGACTGAGTTATGGGCGCAGAATCCACAAAAATTTACTTATTTTTCAGGTTATCAATTTAATGTTGATAGTAAATTAGGTTTAAAAGGTTTTTGTGATTTTATTATTTCTAAAAAATACAACGCGGCGTTTATTGAAAGTCCATTAGTTGCGGTAGTTGAAGCCAAACATAATCAAGATTTACTCGATGCAACGCCACAATGTATTGCTGAAATGTATGCAGCACAGCTATTTAATAAAAAAAATCAAGAAGAAATTAATTGTATTTATGGTGTGATTACTAATGGTTATGAATGGCTGTTTTTAAAACTCATCGATAAACAAGTGACCTTAGATCATAATCGTTACGGCATTAAAAACTTGCCTGAATTATTGGGTGTTTGGCAGGTGGTGATTGATGGTTTTGAGGAGACGCTATGTTAAAAAGTATTAAACTAACTAACTTATTATCTTTTGGTGCAGAAACTGAGATTACATTTAATAAAGGGTTAAACGTACTGATTGGTGCAAATGGTTCAGGTAAATCTAATTTAATTGAAGCGATTAGTTTATTGCAAGCAATGCCGATGCCGAAGAGTTTTTACAAAGTAGTTAGCAATGGCGGTGGAGCAGAAGAATGGTTATGGAAAGGAGAAAAACTACCCATTGCAGAATTAGAAGTAGTTATACATTTTCAGAATAAATTACTTCATCATTTTTTAAATTTTGAAGCAATGGAGTATCGTCTTAATTTCTTAACTGAGTTGGTTTATTACGATGAAGATGAAGAAGGATGGGAGCCTAGAATTTATGATGATCTTCGAGATCCAGAGGATATATACCCCGTTTTTGAATCTGCATTAACGCACTTTTCACCCCCTCAAGAACTCTTTAATTTGGGCGATTTATACAAAGGAATACGGATTTATCGAGAATGGCATTTTGGTCGTAATAATTTAACTCGTAATCCACAACGCGCCGATTTACCCAATGATTTTTTAGAAGAAGATGGCAGTAATTTAGGATTAATTTTAAGCAGTTTTCGCCGTAATAGCGAAGTAAAACGAAAATTACTTGAATCATTAAAATTGTTTTATGAAAACATTGAAGACTTTGAAGTAATTGTACAAGGCGGTTATGTACAAATTTTCTTTGAAGAAAATGGTTTTACGATTCCCGCAACCCGCCTTTCTGATGGCACATTACGCTATTTATCGTTATTGGCGATTTTATTACATCCTAATCCACCGCCATTAATTTGTATTGAAGAGCCAGAATTAGGTTTGCATCCTGATATATTGCCAACTTTAATAGATTTATTAAAAGAAGCCGCGCAAAAAACACAAGTTATTATTACTACACATTCGGCTGATTTAATTGATGATTTAACTGATACACCAGAATCCGTATTGGTATTTGATAAATATCAAGGCTCAACTACGGTAAAGAGCTTAAAACAGAAAGACTTACAAGAATGGCTAACCGATTATAAAGATTATAAATTAGGGCAATTATGGCGTAGCGGTGAGTTTGGAGGAAATAGATGGTAAAGGAAATTACAATTTATGTTGAGGGTGGTGGAAATGATAATCAAAGGTTAGCAAAAGAATGTCGTAGAGGATTTAGCGAGTTTTTTAAAAAATTAGGTATCAGAACTAAAATAGTTGCTTGTGGTGGACGTGATAATGCCCATCATCGTTTTTGCGTTGGATTAAAACGTAACGAAGATTGTTTTTTATTAGTTGATAGTGAACAGCCTGTTAAAAATAATATAGATGTTTGGCAGTATGTTAAATTGCGAGACAATTGGGAAAAACCAAATAAAGCAACAGATGAACATTTACATTTTATGGTTGAATGTATGGAGGCTTGGTTTATGGCAGATAAAGACACTCTAGCGCGTTACTATGGAAAAAATTTTAACCAAAACGCTTTACCTAAAAGAGCTGATATAGAAAATATTTTTAAAAGCGAGTTAGAAGCTACTTTAGAAAAGGCAACACGCTATACAACCAAAGGCGAATACGATAAGGGCAAGCATTCTTTTGACATATTAAGCAAAATAGATGCAACAAAGGTTATTGATAATAGCTTTTATGCTCAGAGACTACGCGATACATTGAAAGCCCAATCAAAACTACCTTATTAATCTCTTTGATTAATTTATGTTCAGTTTTTATAGTTATTAGGAAAACTCATGTCACACCAATCCGATTTAATCAGCACTGATATAGATGCTTACTTAGCACAACACGAGCGCAAAGAATTATTGCGTTTTTTAACTTGCGGCAATGTTGATGATGGTAAAAGTACCCTCATTGGGCGGTTGCTGCACGATTCTAAAATGATTTATGAAGACCAATTGGCTGCGGTGCAAGCCGATAGCGTCAAGTCTGGCACGACGGGCGCGGGTAAGATTGACCTTGCCTTACTCGTGGATGGGCTGCAAGCCGAGCGTGAGCAGGGTATTACTATTGACGTGGCGTATCGGTATTTTTCAACGGCGACACGCAAATTTATTATTGCTGATACACCGGGGCATGAACAATACACGCGCAACATGGCAACAGGTGCGTCTACCTGTGACTTGGCGATTATTTTGATTGATGCCCGTTACGGTGTACAGACGCAAACTAAACGTCATAGCTTTATCGCGTCTTTATTGGGTATTCAACATATTATCGTTGCTATCAATAAAATGGATTTAATGGAATACAGCGAAACCGTATTTAATAAAATCAAAGACGATTATTTGGCGTTTACCAAAAGTTTGGATTTACACGATATTCGTTTTATTCCGATGTCAGCATTAGATGGCGATAACGTAGTGAATGCTAGCGAAAATATGCCTTGGTTTACGGGCGAGCCGCTTATGGACGCGCTGAATAATATTCAAATCGCCGATGATCATAATTTTGTTGATGCGCGGTTTCCTGTGCAGTATGTCAACCGTCCAAATTTAGATTTTCGTGGTTTTTGCGGCACGATTGCATCAGGTGTCTTTAATCAAGGCGATACGGTTACAGCATTACCGTCAGGCAAATCCAGCAAAATCAAATCCATTGTTACTTATGATGGCGAGTTAGTACGCGCATTTCCACCGATGGCAGTGACGTTTACGTTGGAAGATGAAATTGATGTTAGCCGTGGCGATATGTTGGTTGGCAATCAAGCCATCCCCGCAACGATTACTGATAAATTCAAAGCCACGCTGGTTTGGATGACTGAACAGCCATTGATTGCAGGTCGTCAATATACGATTAAATTGGCAACCCGCAGTGTGTCAGGTTCGGTGTCATTGATTCATCACCGTATTGATGTGAATACTTTAGAACACCACGATGCTAGAGAGTTGAAGCTTAATGAAATCGGTTCTTGTACGGTATCGGTGAACGCGCCCGTGGTGATAGACCCATACAAAACTAACCATGGAACAGGCGCGTTTATTATTATCGACCGTTTAACTAACGGCACGGTCGGTGCGGGCATGATTATTGGTCTGCATGATGATGAGATACAAGCACCTGTTAGTGCCGAAGAACGTGCCGCACGATTTAGCCAAATTCCTACCGCTATATCATTGACAGGTTCTCAGCGTATTGATACAGCTTATCAATTGGAAAGACGGTTATTTGATAATGGTCATGCCACTACGGTATTAGAAACTAAGGCAACCCCATCAATTATTACCGTGATTAAAAACGCGGGTTTGGTTGCTTTATGTACTAATGGTGCTGATGATGTAGTCGATATGGTTTTTGATGCCGATAATCAATCGTTAGATGATATTTATAATGTGCTGAAAGAACAAAAAATCCTTCATGCCAGTTAAGCTTGCCTTTGCGTAATTCAAACTGATTGCTTAATTAATACCGATTTCACATTCTGGTATATCTATTATGTAATGATGTGGCTACGCTAAACAGGACAAAATCTTTTAAA
>DFWO01000042.1 GCA_002380945.1 Methylococcaceae bacterium UBA4132
CGATCGTCAATGCCTAACTTCTAGGAATTATGCTTTGGCAGCCGATGAGTTAAAAAGAGCTTTTGATTTTGTTAGCAATAAAGAATTAGATCAAGGTCGCATTAATAAGCTAAATGATACATTAGGTTGTTGGTTTGGAGTTGTATTTTTTATAGTTCTGGTCGTTGCTTTTATTACTTCTCTACTGGCTTATTTGGCTACGCTGAGAGCTTTTGGGTAAATGTTTTGTGGTTCCTTGGAACCTTGTATTTGCTCTGGAAAATAATGAACTGGTTGCACGATAATATATTTAATAAGATGTCTGATAGATATTGGGAAGCGAGGAAAAATGAGCTTATTACAGCCCACGACAGCGGCAAGAAGAGAGCATGGGAAGAAGCTGAATCTCAACGAAAAAAAGCTGAGGCAGCAATTGAAGAATACCGAAAGGAGGGGGAAGTTCATCGAAATGAGACCGAGACTGCTTTGCAGTGGCTCTTGACCCAAACGAACTATGTTTCGAGGTAATGGCTAACATTTAAGTGATGTTGTCATCATTGCGGCATGGGTTGCCGCAATCCAGAAGCCGCGGATGGCATACGCATGAACACATCCCTGTGTTCTGAATTCTAGTCAGGTAGGGTGGGCAACGCTTTTCTGTCCACCATTTTACCTGCAAATGGCGATGCACACGATAAAACTGTTTGCTCACCCTATACGGCTGTAAATAACTCAAATAATGGTAACGTAGCTTGTTAGGGTTACTATTCACCACAGGAGCGTTTTATGAGACAACAAATATTCACTTTCACCTTGCTTGCATTACTTACAGCTAACCCTGCTTTTGCACTGGATGCAGTCTGTAATCCCATCATCAAAGCCAGTACGCAAAAAATAGCGCAAGCGGCATGGCACAGTATTACCGAATCAAAGAATAAGAAGATGGAAGCCATGAAGGTTGATGGAAAATTTTTCATGCGCATTGATGGCGGAAAGTGGCAAAAAGGAGCTGACTTTGATAACGGAGACAAAGTGATGGTTGGAATGATACAAAGTGGCAAAGCCAAAGTGACTAATTGCAAAGACGAAGGCAGTGAAACCCTGGATGGAATTGCAACCACTGTGACTAGCTATACCATAGAAATAGCGGGAATGCCTGTACCTGCCACCAATATAAAATTGTACACTGGCAAAGATGATAGCCTGCCTTATAGAGAGCTGGGAGAGAGCGTGATAAAAAACTACCGCTACAAAGAGGTGCTTGCACCCACGCTTCAATGACACAAATGTAACATTCAATATTATGCCACAGGTTCGAGAGGCGCGAAAACATAGGCTATTCTCCGCTTCGATTTTTGGGATACTAAGTCTTCTCTGGGTAGTAGGTGGTGGTTTTCTGGTGCTATTTGCAGACAACACGCCATTACGCTACTTATTACTCATTGGCTATACTCTGTTTTTTGCCATATTCATGGGCTGGCTAATTGCAAGAATGCGTCGCGGCTTTCGGTGTCCTGACTGCGGTGGCACTGTCGAGGAAGTCAATGAAGCCCAAAGTCAAGAAGGTGACAGACTACTCAAATTGTGTAAGTGTTGTAATACTTTGTGGGATATTGTGGGTCTGTCTAACCGTGTAGACTTGTAGCTATAAACATAAATTTCATCTGAAAAACGAAGAAGAAAAATAATAAAGCTTTATTTAATTCTTGCTAAGAAGTCTTCAACATAGCGAGATTTCCCTGTTGTTTGCACATCGAACACTTAAAAACAGCCTAATAACCTATATAATGATTCTCTATTTGTTATGATCACAAAATACAGGATTCATTATGACTAAAATCGTTATTCAAACCCTAGCTGCACCGCAAGTGATAGGTACTTATTCACAGGCGGTTAAAGTGGATCGCACAGTGTATCTTTCGGGACAGATTCCTTTAAATCCTGAAACTATGACGCTTGTTGATGGCGATATTGCCGCACAAATTACCCAAGTGTTTGAGAATTTAAAAGCGGTTGCCTTGGCGGCAGAGGGTGATTTTTCCGACATTGTTAAACTCAATGTGTTTTTAACGGATTTAACGCATTTCCCTATCGTTAATGAAATTATGGGGCAGTATTTTGATGAACCGTATCCAGCACGCGCAGCGATTGGTGTGGCAGCATTACCTAAAGGAGCTGGCGTAGAGATGGATGCCATTATGGTATTAAAACCGCAAGAGTATCCCGCTTCTTAAGATTCAGTAATGAAAACCCCGCACACGCTTAACCAATCGGTTGCCGTTTTAACGGGCGTTGGCTCGCAAACTGTTAATCGTTTGCATAAATTGGGTATACATCTTATTCAAGACCTGATTTTTCACCTACCGTTACGTTATGAAGATAGAACTCGCGTTCATCCTATCGGTTCATTAACAGCAGGGATGACGGTGTTGATTTGCGGTAAAGTGGATTTTATTGATGTATTAGCCAAAGGGCGTAAAAGCCTGATTTGCCGCATCAGTGATGGCACGGGGTTTATCTCGTTGAAGTTTTTTCATTTCAGCGCAGACCAGTACAATACGATGAAAGCGGGGACGTGGCTAAGTTGCTTTGCCGAAGTGCGCCACGGTTATGCGGGTTTGGAAATGGTGCATCCTGAATATCGGATTATTGCCAGCCCTGACAGTTACATTCCCGAAAACCGCTTAACGCCTGTTTATCCCTTAACCGAAGGCTTGAGTCAAACGACGTTGCGCAAGGTGGTTAAGCAAGCGTTAAACGAAGCCGAGTTATTGCAAGACTGGATTCCTGACCACATTTTGCAACGCTATCAATATCCGTCTTTATTAGAAGCAATACACACACTACATGCACCCGATGAATCGGTGTCGATGTTGGCATTACAAAATGGTAGTTTACCTGCACTGAAACGCTTGGCATTTGAAGAGTTACTTAGCCATTATTTGAGCTTAAAAAAATCCAAGGTGTCCGCTAAAGTGTGGCAAGCCCCACAATTTTTAAGCCCCACATTAGCCAGCGGTAAAGCGCATTTTTTGCGTTCCTTACCGTTTACCTTAACAGGCGCACAGCAACGGGTGATTGCGGAAATTGAAACCGATTGCGCGTCCTCACATCCGATGATGCGTTTGGTGCAGGGTGATGTCGGTTCGGGTAAAACTGTAGTATCGGCTTACGCAGCATTGCTCGCGTTATCGGCTGGTTATCAGGTTGCCGTCATGGCTCCGACGGAATTACTCGCTGAACAACATTATCGTAATTTCAGCGCGTGGTTTGATGGCTTTCAAACTCAAGTGTTATATTTAACAGGGCAGTCAAAAGGCAAACAACGTGCGGCTACCTTGCAAGCCTTAGCCGATGGCTCAGCGGGCATTATCGTCGGCACTCATGCCTTGTTTCAAGACAGCGTGCAGTTTCAGCGGCTGGGCTTGATTATTATTGATGAACAACACCGTTTTGGTGTCCATCAACGTATGGCACTTCGAGATAAAGGGCAACAAGCAGGGCAGCGTCCGCATCAATTAGTGATGACTGCCACGCCGATTCCGCGCACGCTTGCTATGTTGCAGTATTCTGATTTGGATATTTCCATTATTGATGAATTGCCACCGAATCGAAAACCCATTGTCACCAGCGTGATTCCATCTGAACGCCGTGACAGCGTGATTGATAGAATTAATCATTGGGTAGCTAAAAAACGCCAAGGTTATTGGGTGTGTACACTGATTGAAGAATCGGAAGTATTGCAATGTGAAGCGGCAGAGAAAACGGCTGAACAATTAACGCAAGCCTTGCCCAATGTGCGCATTGCGTTGATTCATGGGCGCATGAAATCCGCTGAAAAAGATGCCATCATGCAGGCGTTTAAAAACCACGAGCTGGATTTATTAGTCGCCACCACGGTGATTGAAGTCGGTGTGGATGTGCCGAATGCGGGCTTGATGATTATTGAAAATCCCGAACGCTTGGGCTTATCGCAATTGCATCAATTACGCGGACGGGTGGGACGTGGTGCGGATGACAGTTATTGTTTATTGATGTATCAATCGCCGTTATCGGAAACAGCACGGCAACGGCTAGGCATTTTACGCGATAGTAATGACGGCTTTGTGATTGCTGAAAAAGATTTGCAACTACGCGGGCCTGGTGATGTGATGGGAACACGCCAAACAGGACAAATTCATTTTAAAGTGGCAGATTTAGCCAGAGATGTCGATGTGCTGGACATCATCCAACAAATCGGCGAACAGTTTTTTATCGACGCGCCTAACGCTATACAGCCTTTGTGTGAGCGTTGGCTGGGCGCGTCTACAGATTATGCAGAGGTTTAAACCCGCTTGACTACCAACAGTGTGTTATTCAATCAAGAACCGTTATGGCGAGAAAACCAACAAGGCACACGCCATAAATTACCCGAAGCCGTGCAGTCGTGGACGTATGAATCAGGCTCACTCACGCAACGTTTACGCGCTACTTACGGCGATTCGGTAGCGGTTAAAGTGTTATTTCAACAATGGCGCGTGCCGTTTTTAAGCGAACGCAAAGCCTTAGGATTGCATGAAAACAGAGTGTGTTTAATTCGTGAAGTGTTGTTACACGCTAATGCTAAACCGCTGATTTTAGCGCGTACCATTCTGCCTGCTGCTACTATCAAAATTGCTAATCGTAGCTTATCCAAACTAGGCACGCGTCCGTTAGGTGAAGTGATTTTTTCCTATCCGCACTTAGAACGTATTGCTATGGATGTGACGCTGATTAATTCCAACGAGTGGATACCCCGTGCATTGGATATTGGTCATATTCAACAGCCGATATGGGGTAGACGCACAGTTTATGCGATTAAGCATCGGCAAATGCTAGTCAGTGAATTTTTTCTGCCTGCTATTTTGTAGTTACCTGATAGCACTAGGATGACGAATTAACATGGAAAATTTGTCTTTGCGTTTATTAAGCCAACCGCGTACTTCGATGGTTTTGCCTTGATAGCTATTCACATCAGGAAATAGAGATAGCCATTCACGTTCAATACGCGCATCAAAACGATCAGAAAACTCCAGATAAATAAATTTCTTAGTGGCATGAATGGAGTGTACTTTACCAACTATGCGTGTCCAGCCGTGATGCCCTTCGTCGGTCAGTTGCTCAACGGGGATCGCAGCATATTCGGGGCGTTGCCAAATCCCTAGTTTGGCATTTTCTGCCTGTTGTTCTGCTTTTACTAACTCATTGGTATATTTTAAGTTTGGTGGCCAAATACTGGCTTCTGCTAAACCTGCGGCAACTAACAACACGTTGATATGTTGGTTATTTTCCGTGAATAAATGCCCTAAGGTTCTACCGTAGCTGTCGGTTTTTTCCACATCGGTTTCTAAACGCACTTTGCCATCTTTGAGTTTGGCAATCAGCCAGCTTTTTGCTTCGTTGCCACCTGCATCCGCTTGATTACCACGGTGTTGTATTTCAGGGGTATTAATGCCTAGTAAACGCACTTTCTGCCCATCGTCTAAAACCACGGTATCGCCATCGTAAACAGTTCTAACGTGATAAAAACCCTGCGTCGTTTTTATTGCTATTTTTTGTGCATTAGGTTCAGTCGTGTGGTCAGAAAAATGTTGTTCACCGTTAGCATCACGCCATTGATATACGTCTGCACTGACAGATAGCGGCAGAAATAATAATAAAATCAATAACATTTTCATAAAATCACCTAAGACATTGGAGTAAACACAGAGGTAAAAACACACGCGATGATGATAAATAAATTGTCCAATATTTGGTTTTCATAGATAATTGTCCATTTTGTAAAATAATTTACCTAAAAAATTATAATGACATTTATTGCGAGTAGTTCGCCGAGTAGTACATGGATATGAATAAATTTGCCCAAGACTTGTTACAACAAGCCTTACACTTGGAGACAGATATTACCTTATTTAATAGCGAGACACCTTTATTAGGCAATTTAGCCGAATTAGATTCTATTGGTGTGGTTAGTGTGATTACTCTGATTGAAGAGCAGTTAAGTTGTACTATTGAAGACGATGAAATTAATGCTGAGGTATTTGAAACGTTTGGTAGTTTGGTTTGCTTCATGGAAAGTAAACGCGCCCCTTGCTAAAAATCATGCGGAGCTAACTGTTCGATAAACCAGCGTAATACATTGCCTTGATTGCTGGTTTTCCATGCTATATGTAACGCCTCTGTTGGTATCAGATTTTCTACTGGCAAGGCAATTAATCGACCACGCGCTAGTAAATTCTCAATACGATGCGCAGGTAAAAATCCTACCCCTAAACCCAAACATTGCGCGTGTATTTTTTCTGCCAGCGATGGCACGCGTAATACAGGACGCTTGCTAAACAGTCGATGACTTTGTGGAGCTTGTTGTTTCGATGAATCCCGCACTACGATAAAACGGTATTGTTCGATTAATTGTTGCGACAGTGGCAATGCCACTTTTGTCAGTTCATGTTCTGGCGCAACCGCAAAAATCCATTCAATTTCCTGAATCTTTTGATAGCTAATGCCGTTACTCAAGGTGTATTCAGCACTCACACCAATCACTAAATCCGCACGATTACTGCTCAAAGCTTCTTGTGTACCGCCCAGCACTTCTTCATAAATATTAATTTCAATATCAGGTAATAGCTCGTAAAACTGGGCAATCAACGGGTAGATGAACTCAAAGTCCAAAATGGAATCTATTGCTATATTAAACACTGGTTCCCAGCCACTATGTGCTTTTTTAGTGGTTATCGCTAAGCGTTCGGTGGCTTGTAGAATCTCCCGTCCTTGTTCTAGCAATACTTTACCTGCGGGCGTTAGCATGGCGCGTCTGCCTTCTTTCCGAAACAATACCACATCCAAGTCCTGTTCCAATTTCTGTACGGTATAAGAAATGGCGGACGGTACGCGAAATAATGCGTTAGCGGCAGCGGCAAAACTGCCTTTTTGGTCAATGGCATCAAGGACTTCCAGTGCATCGAGGGTAATAGGGTATTTCATAATGGTTACTCACTGATGTTACGCATTTGTCCACGAAAAACACAAAAAGCACGAAAAGTAGTTTTTGTGATTAATAAACCTACAGACTTTCGCTGCTAACAAAATACATATTCATCTTTTTTCGATGTCTTTCGTGCTTTTCGTGGACTGTAAATAAATGGTTCAATTATTTTGAAGCAATTGAACAAAATCTACCGCTTTTTATTCTACTAGCCAAACTTATAATGAACCCAACATCACATAATCAATACAGAGGTCATTATGAACAACAAATTAATTCACAACTTATTATTAGCTAACGCGGGGTTGGAAGCTCTTATCTTACGTTTTCCCATCGGTTTAATTTTAGCCGCACACGGTAGCCAAAAATTATTCGCGTGGTTTGGCGGTTACGGATTAGACGGCACGGCGCAATGGATGGCAACGGTGGGCTTACAGCCTAGTTTTATCATGGCGTTATTGGCGGGTAGTGCGGAATTTTTTGGCGGTGTTGCTTTAATGTTGGGTTTATTGACCCGTCCTGCGGCGGCGGCAAATGCCTTGACTATGCTAGTCGCGCTGGTATCAGTGCATTTAGGCAAAGGCTTTTTCATGGACACGCACGGTATTGAATACGCGCTGGCGTTATTATCAGCCACCAGCGCGCTGATATTCATCGGTGGTGGACGGTATTCATTGGATTATTATGTAATTAAAACCAATTTATTGGGGGTGCAAAATGACTAAGCAAATACGACAGCTGACAGCGGTTGTGACTGGGCAAGCCACCAGTGATGGCGCGGGCGTTAAACTCAAACGCATTATTCACCAGCAACACCAAAAAGCTTTTGATCCGTTTTTATTATTGGATGAATTCTCCTCGGATAATGCCGATGATTATATCGGCGGCTTTCCCAGTCATCCACATCGTGGCTTTGAAACTGTGACGTATATGTTGGAAGGCGCGATGCTACACCGTGACCATTTGGGTAATGAAGGGCATTTACGCGCAGGAGACGTGCAGTGGATGACTGCCGCACATGGCATTATTCATTCGGAAATGCCTGAACAAGAAAACGGTTTGTTGCGTGGCTTTCAGTTGTGGATTAATTTACCTGCGGCAGAGAAAATGAAACCGCCGCATTATCAAGACATAGCTGCGGCTGATATTCCACGCCTTAGTTTGGCAAACGGCGGTACTATAAAAGTGATTGCAGGTGATTATGTCAGTGATACCGAAACCATTACAGGTGCAGTGCATGGCGTAACCACGCAACCGTTATATCTTGATGTTTCATTAAGCCCACAACAACAATTAAATATTCCGATAGCAACTCAGCAGACGGTGTTGGTGTATGTCTATGAAGGCGTGTTAGCGGTAGGTGAATCAGCTGACATTCTAACAGCGGGACAACTTGGGCAATTACAAAACGGTGATACGCTACAACTGGCAACCCAACAGCAAGCAGCACGATTTTTAGTATTAGCCGCACTGCCATTAAACGAACCTGTTGTACAATCAGGACCGTTTGTCATGAACAGCGATGAAGAAGTTGAACAAGCATTTCGTGATTACCGTAACGGCGTATTGACGCTGTAAAACATCAACTAAGGAAACTACTATGCAAGCAAAACCCGCAACAAGCTGTGTAAAGATTCACAATATTATTCAAAATCGCTGGAGTCCAAGAGCGTTTGATGCGAATAAGCCCGTCAGTCATGATGATTTATTGGCACTGCTGGAAGCGGCGCGTTGGGCTCCATCGTGTTTTAACGATCAACCGTGGCGGTTTGTGGTGTGTAATAAAAACACCGATGCAGATAGCTGGCAAAACGCTCTCACTACCTTAGCGGAAAGAAACCAACTATGGGCAAAAAACGCACCTATATTAGTGTTGTCTGTGGCAATGGCAAATTTTAATCATAACGACAAGCCCAACCGTTGGGCAATGTATGACACAGGAGCTGCCGCTACTAGCTTATGTTTACAAGCAACGGCGTTAGGTTTGATTGTGCATCAAATGGGTGGCTTTGATGCCGAAAAAGCCCGTGAGCTGTTTCATTTGCCCCATGACTGTACACCGATGGCAATGATGGCGATTGGTTATCAGGGCGATGCGAATATGTTGGATGAAGATTTTAAAGTCACTGAATTAGGTGAGCGGTCTCGCGTAGCATTGTATGAGCGATTTTATGCTGGACGGTGGGGCAAAGAAATGGAGTGATTTGTAGTCATGCCAGTCCTTTAAGGACTGGCAGTCGTTAAAACACCTGTGTACAGATAATTTAAAACTCAGATATACTTCAAAAACCAATTACTTTTACAACAAAAATAATTATGAATTCATCTGATGAGCAACTATTTAATCCATCTCAACAAGTTATAGAGTATGCCAATGTTAAGGAATACGAAAACAACTATGCCGACTCTATTGCACATCCATTAGATTTTTGGGAAAAACAAGCCGAAACACTCGATTGGGTAACAAAATGGGACAAAGTGCTGGATGACAGTAATCCACCGTTTTTTAAATGGTTTACAGGTGGAAAAACTAACATCATTTTAAATGCCATTGACCGCCATTTAAAAACAGCCAATCGCAATAAATTAGCCATTATTTGGGAAGGCGAAACAGGTGATGTCAGAAGTTTTTCGTATCATGCGTTAAATCGTGAAGTATGCGAGTTTGCCAATATTTTAAAAGCAATGGGGGTAAAAAAAGGTGACATTGTTACTATTTATTTACCGCAAATTCCCGAACAACTGTTTGCTATGCTTGCTTGTGCCAAAATTGGCGCGGCGCACAGCGTCGTTTATGGCGGTTTCAGTCACGAAGCCTTAGCCGATAGAATCAATGATGCCAACAGTCGCGTGGTAGTCACAGCGGATGGTGGTTTTAGACGTGGCAAATCTAGCCAATTAAAAGATATTGTCAATAAAGCCTTGGAACACACGCCCACCGTGGAAGTGTGTATCACGGTAAAACGGACAGGCATTGATGTATTCATGGAAAACGATCGTGATTATTGGTATCACGATTTAAAAAGTCTACCGATTGCGTCATCAAAATGTGAAACCGAAATCATGGATGCCGAGGATATGTTATTTATTCTCTACACCTCAGGTTCTACGGGTAAGCCTAAAGGTTTAGTGCATACGCACGGCGGTTATAGTGTTTACACCGCAACCACGCATAAAATGGTTTTCGATATAAAACCCGAAGACCGTTGGTGGTGTGCCGCTGATCCTGGTTGGATTACTGGACACTCCTATATTGTTTACGCACCACTGATTAATGGTGCAACCATCTTTTTATACGAAGGTGCGCCCAATCATCCCTATCCAAATCGTTGGTGGAAAATGATTGAAAAATACGGCATCAACGTGTTATATACCTCGCCAACAGCGATACGCGGCTTAATGCGTTACGGGGAATCGTGGCCAAACAAACATGATTTAAGCTCACTGCGCTTATTAGGCTCTGTTGGTGAACCCATTAATCCAGAAGCGTGGAAATGGTATTACAACGTGATAGGTAAAGCACAATGCCCCATTATGGACACTTGGTGGCAAACAGAAACAGGCGGTTTTATTATTTGCCCGATTCCTGCCTTACCGTTAAAACCTGGTTCAGCGACAAAACCATTCTTTGGCATTGAAACCGATGTCGTTGACGATGAGGGCAAAAAAGTAGCCATCGGTGAAGAAGGCAGCTTAGTCATCAAAACACCTTGGCCAGGTATGGCGCGTACTGTTTATCAAGACCCAGAGCGTTTCAAAGACCTCTATTGGAGCAAATACCAGCAACACGGCTGGTATCATTGTGGCGATGCCGCCCGAATAGACGAGGACGGTTATTACTGGATTATTGGCAGAACCGATGACGTGATTAAAGTCAGTGGCTATAGACTAGGTTCAGCGGAAATTGAAAGCGCGTTAATCACGCATCACGCCGTTGCAGAATCTGCCGCCATTGGTTTACCGCACGCACTAAAAGGCTACGCTATTCATTGTTATGTAGTGCTACGCAGAGGTTATGAACCCAGTCCCGCACTGGAAAAAGAAATCAGAGAACACGTTGGCGAAGCAATGGGTGCAATAGCTCGTCCTGAAGAAGTGGTGTTTATTGATGTATTACCCAAAACCAGAAGCGGAAAAATTATGCGTCGCTTGCTGAAAGCTCAGGCACTGGGGCAAGAAATTGGCGATACCAGCACCTTGGAAGAATAAGATAGAAGTTACGCATTGACGATCG
>DFWO01000200.1 GCA_002380945.1 Methylococcaceae bacterium UBA4132
GTATGGCTGCCATATCCGTAATCCCTGACACCTTTCAAAATATGTCACTTTATCAGCTAAAGCTAACCGGCTGGAAGCTGGTGGTTTTAACCTTATGATGGAAAATAAAAACTATCCAGCGTCTCTAATAAGCGCAAAAAAGTATTTGCCTTATAGGTAGTTTGTGAAAATTCAATGAAAAATTGTTTCTCATAAAGAAACAATCTATGTAATTTTTTATATATTGTGTTTTAAAATGTGAAGGGTATAGTTCAAGTCGTGCATTTAGCACACTTTATTAACTTACAAGAGGTATGTGTCATGAGTGATTTTACTAAAGACGTGTTTACAGGTCTTATGTTTTTAATTGGTATTTTGGGCTTTATTTCAGGTGAATTTATTGTCTCAAGCACTTTATTTGCGGCTTCTGCCATTTCTAGCAACGTATTAATGACGCGCAGACTATCCAAATGATGTGCCTAGATAATTCACCCTCAAACAAGTGGACGGGTTTAATCGCCCGTCCTTCTTTACTACGTTAACTCCCGCTTTATCTTCGTACTATCGCTATTTTTCAATAAAATAGCTTCTGCTTGACTCCCAAGATAAACATAAACTCCTAGCGAAACCAACAACATTGCGGTAGCAATAATAATCCATACCGCTGCAATCAGTTGTTCACCGCCACCATGCAATGCTGCTTTGAAAATCATCAATAAAGCTTCTATGGATACGGCAATAATAATCACCGCAATAAATCGGGTAATCGTGCGCCGCGTTGAACTGTGTCGAAGTATATCTTTATACAACAACACCTCTTCTTCCAGCGTCGTTTTACCAAGGTCAAAAATAGCTAACGCCAATGTTAAATAAATAACCACACCGAAGGGTATTTCTATGTCTTGATGGGGTGTGAATAAGGACCGCGCTACTTTCATACACTCCACTGCTGCTGTGTACATTAATACGCCTGCCACACTAAATAAACCCAAGACAATAAAACTGTACATGGCTTTAAAATAGGGTTCAAAAAACACGCGCCGACTATCCCCCGTCAAAAATGCCAGCGTAGCTTTTAAATCAATATTCAGCACTATATAGCCTTTAACCGATCCATCGTCATTCAACATTTTCAAACTAGTAGATAAACACAACTCACGACGCACACTGGCTAAATAAGGTTCTGTTATCACTACATTGTCACTTTTCAACGCGGCAAGGTAATAAGGTCGATTACTACGATCCGCACCTATACCCATTTGTGCATGACTTTTAACGTGCCGTCCTTCTATACAAGGCGTAATTTGCTTGCCATCGGCATCGAGCAGATAAAACAAACTGACAAACGGATAATAGGTGTACAGCGAATTGAACTGCTCAATTAACTCCTCCTGACTCTGCTCGAACATTTTTTTATCGGCAAAAAAACGCAAAATAGATGACAGTAAATGATGAATAGCGAGTCGATGTTCTTCGTACTTTTCAATAACATTGATATGACTCATTTTCGACATGGAAAACTCCCTGATTAGATAGTAAACAGCGAGTATACAGTAGGTCTATGGCATAACAGTGACACCTTAGGTTAATACTGTATTTCTGCACTCGGTTATAATGAACTATTTTATCGCCTACTATTGACGTTTTCTTTATGTATAAATATGAGGGTTTACTGATTCACCAAAACCACGACGATGACGGTATTATCGAAGTAGTCGATGAAAAAGGAGTCAGGTCATTACACTTTGGTTCTGAGCCACGGCAAAGTAGTATGTTGCTGTCTGATCCCGATAGATTAGAACTCAGTTATGTGCGGGCGATGACCAGTTGGTTGTTATTTAAACCCACTTTGGACGATGAAGCATTGATTATTGGCTTAGGAGGCGGCTCATTGACTAAACATCTCTTGCATCATTTTTCAGACTGCCGTTTGCGCGTAGTCGAATATCGAAAAGGTGTAGTAAAAGTTGCGCGTAGTCATTTTGGACTACCGTTAGACCCGCGTCTAAAAATTATCATTGATGATGGCGGCGCATATATTCGGCAACGCACCGAATCACACGCAGAACGTTATAGCCTGTTACTGATTGATGCCTTCGATCATGAAAATATGGCGGCTTCGGTTGCTAATCAAGATTTTTTTGATGCTTGTAAAGCTTTATTAAAAAAAGACGGTCTGTTAGTCATCAACCTCTGGGGTGGAGATGACAATCCTCTCTACGCGCAATGTACCCATTGGTTGGGATGTACCTTTAAGCAACGCACTTTATTTCTGCCCGTTCAAGACAGAGGCAATGTGATTGGTTTTGCGTTTAATGAAGACGCGCCTTTTTTTACCCTGAAGCACCTAAGACAACACGCCATTGCCCTTGAACAACGCTATCAAATTGAATTTCCAACGTTTTTAAAAGACTTAAAAAAATATAATGCGCGGACGTTTGACCAGCTTATTCTTAAATAACTGATATTACTTATTTGTCCACGAAAAACACAAAAAGCACGAAAACCTACAAGCGCATAAATTTTTGGATATTTCTAGCATAAGTTGTACAGCATAACTTAATGTGTAATTCATCCATGTCGATAACATACAGACCGCCGTAGCTAACAAATTTTTTCGTGCGTTTCGTGGACTGTACTCAAACAACTTTCAAATACTCACTTTCGGCAAAAATATCCTGATTGTTCTCAACGCGATCTAAAAATACTTTGCCTTGCAGATGATCGAATTCATGTTGAAATACGCGTGCGACAAAATCATTGAGTTCAGCGGTTTGTTTATTGCCTTGTTCATCAAGGTAGTGAATTTTTATGCGAGTATAGCGTGGTACTAAAGCACGAATACTTGGCACACTTAAACAACCCTCCCAAGCTTTTTCTTTTACCTCGCTCAAGGCTTCAAAGCTAGGATTAATCATCACAGTGGCAGGCATAAACGGCGCGGATGGATAACGCACGGTGGGACGTGAAGCAACAATAATAATCTGTTTAGACTCGCTGATTTGTGGTGCGGCAATGCCCACACCTTGCGTGCTGGCTAAAGTGGTGCGTAGCGCAGCAATAATCTGTTGTATCTCTGGTTTGAGAACATCGGTAACGGGTTCTGCGTACTGCCTTAATACCTTCGCACCTAGTTGGGCAATGTCGCGTAGCTCAGTCATCATTAAGCCTGTAATTCTTGCAAAATTTGCTGTTGCGCTCGTATTGGCGATTCATTCTCAGCTTGAGTACAACGCTGATAACTTCCATCGGATTGCAATAACCACGCTTGCGTATTATCTTTTAGATATAAATCAAGGTCGTGCAGAATACGATTAGACAGCCGTTTACTTTCAATTGGGAAACATACTTCAACACGCCGAAACATATTGCGATTCATTAAATCCGCGCTAGAGGCATACACTTCTTGATTACCATCGTTAGCAAAAGCATAAATCCGTGCGTGTTCCAAAAAACGTCCAATAATAGACCGTACTTCAATGTTTTCAGAAACGCCTGCAATATTGGGTCGTAAACAACACACGCCTCTAACAATTAATTTAATCTCAACCCCTGCCTGTGAGGCACGGTATAACGCTTGTATGGCTTGCTCTTCCACCAGCGCGTTAACTTTAATAAAAATTTTTGCAGGTTTTCCCGCCTTAGCGTGATTAATTTCCCGTTCAATTTTTTCTAAAATACCTTTATGTAAAGTAAACGGGGATTGCAATAACTTATGTAATTTAGTCACCTTGCCTAAACTGGTTAACTGGGCAAATACGCGCCGTACATCTTCACCTAAATCTTTATCACAAGAAAATAAGCCATAATCAGTATAAAGCTGAGCAGTTTTTGTATGATAATTACCTGTTCCTAAATGGACATAATGGCGTAATTCTTTACCTTCGCGTTTTAATACCAAACACATTTTGGCGTGCGTTTTATAACCCACTACACCATATACCACATGCACCGCCGCTTCTTGTAATTTAGCCGCTAAATCAATATTAGCTTTTTCATCAAATCGCGCTCTTAATTCAATAACCACAGTCACTTCTTTACCCGCTCTAGCGGCTTTAATTAATGCAGCAACAATCGGCGAATCTGCACCCGCACGATATAAGGTTTGTTTAATCGCTAATACATCGGGTGCGACTGCCGCTTGGCGTATAAACTCCACCACAGGTGAGAATGATTCAAACGGATGATGCAATAAAATATCATGACGTTTAATCGCTGCGAATATATCTTTATTACGCGCTAATTGCGCTGGCATATTCGGTTTAAATGGGGTAAATTTAAGGTCTGGACGATCAAGCAAATCATTAACTTCTTGAATACGATTTAAATTAACAGGGCCATCAATTAAAAACAATCGTTCTCTATTCATTTCAAAACGATCTAATAAAAAATTAACCGTTTCATCAGGACAAGCGGCATCCACTTCTAAACGCACTTCATCTCCATAATTACGCATAGCGAGTTCACCTTGAACGGCCAGTAATAAATCATCAATAGCATCATCATCGACATAAAAATCACTGTTGCGCGTAACACGAAATTGATAACAGCCTTTTACCGTCATACCCGTAAATAATTCACTGACAAAAGCATGAATAATTGATGATAAAAATACAAAATCACTACCACCACCCAAGGTTTCATCAGCGGGTAATTGAATAACACGCGGTAAACCTCTAGGGGCTTGTAAAATAGCCCTGCCGCTATTTCTACCAAACGCATCTTTACCTGTCAGGGAAATAATAAAATTTAAACTTTTATTTAATATACGCGGAAAAGGATGAGCAGAATCTAAACCAACAGGCGTTAATATCGGTAATAACTCTTCATTAAAATACCGAAATAACCATTTATGCTGTGCCTCCGTCCAATCTTTACGGCGTATAAAATGAATATTTTCCTCAGCCAGTTTAGGAATTAATACCTCATTCAGTATTTGATATTGTTCACTGACTAACTGCCGCGCATGAATAGAAATTTTTTCTAATTGCTCAATAGGTGTTAAGCCATCCGAACCAACTGCTTTAGGATCAATGGTTGCCATTTCAATAATACTGGCAACGCGCACTTCAAAAAATTCATCCAGATTGGAACAGGAAATGCACAAATAATTCAACCGCTCCAATAATGGCACATTTTCATCTATTGCTTGTGCTAACACCCGTTTATTAAATTCCAATAAACTTAAGTCGCGATTAATATAAAACTCAGGGTTTTTTAGATTGATGGGTTCTACAACTTCGTTAGTATCCACGGTTATCTCTCTAGTAAGTTATTAATCTAGCCTTTATCTTAAGGCACGCGCCATATTCATATTATATTGATACTCTAACACTTCATGACTTCTTTGACATGGATAATTCTTACAATATTGATTATCGGTAAGATAGTCGAACATAATTGTCATTAAGTCATATTGATGGGTATCGTCTTTTTTAACAAATTGACTATTGACAATATAAAAAGCAGGCGGCTTATGAAAACCTGCTTCCTCATTATGACGATAACCCATATCTTTATAAAACTGTGTACCCGCTAATTTTGGTACATGATCGCCCATAATAATGATTAAGCTATTAGGGTCTAATTTAATGAGTTTTTCTAAATAAGCTGCTAATGCTTGGGTGCGATAATAAATTTGATTAGTCGCCCTTTGATACTCATCATTCAGTGGTTTTTTATTAACTTTGGCTTTTAAGCGCACAGGATGTCTTTTTTCATCCAATGTAAAGGGTAAATGACCGTAGACACCCAACAAATAATTAAACATAGGCGGATGATCTTTTTGTGCCAAATGTTCTTTAACAAACGCTAAGTTTTGCTCAAATAAATCGCCATCAAAAATATATTTTTCCTGATCTACCAACGACATATAAGTATTGCTTTTAGGCGCGTATTGGCGAGGAAAATAAATTTCGCTAAAACCAATACCTTTATAGGCATTAATCGCATTAAAAAAGCTGGGTTTATAACTATTACTCGCAACGACACGATAACCCATATTTTTTAACAAATGCGGTACACAGAAAACACTGTCACCCGTAAAACTATTAAACTCAATACTACTATATTTATGTAAGGCAGGTACACCACATAACACCTCGAATTCCGCTTGTGCCGTATGACCACCAAAGACAGGAGAAATAACCGCGCTTTCACGATTATTCAGCATTGTTGAAAATTCTTTTGCATAAATCAAATCGTTATAAGTTATTTTTTCAAATAATGCTGGATTAAAAAAGCTTTCTAACACGATAATATGAATATTGCGCGGTTTACCTTTTTCCTTAAGAAACTGAGTCAATTCATCTTGTGATTTTTCATACGCAACACCATCACCATAAATTTCATTAGCAATGGCTTTAGAGTTTGCCATCATTGCTTCGAAATATAACAATGATGTTAGATAACCATTTTGTGCAGTATTTTGATCTGACCACGGTGAATCTCCAAAGGCTGCAAATGGCTTAACTAATTCCTCTAAATACCAAATTGGTTTTATCGCTATTAAAAGTATTAGGCTAATAATAATAAATGCAGGCAACACATATCTATACCATAACTTGTTAAGGTTAATCCCTATTATAAAGAAAACATGTAACAATATTGTGACATAAAGTGCTATTTGCCAAAATGGCAGAACATCAATTAATTCAGGCAATTCTGAGAAGTCACAAATTTTAAATACTTTACCAAATGAGATAAAGTAATAATCATAAAATAGATAAAAGCCAATAATTGGCAATAACGCGAGAAAATACCGATAGTGATTATTCTTAAGAATAAAAAATACCATGTAATAACAGACTATGACTAGAAAAAACTCTACTGGAAACCCTAAAATCCCTTTTATCCCCCAGCCATAAGCGACTCCACCATAACCAACACCACCATACAGGATACTCAGTGTTTGATAGCCTAGCAAAAACACAATAATCAGTGTTATAGGTATAAATAGATATTTAGTTAGTATTAATAGATACGCAACTATCGATGTTTTTTTCATTATGTTAAGTGCTTAGAAAATACTCATTAATAGCATTATTTTTATCTTAAGGCGCGTGCCATATCCATATCATATTGATATTCCAATGTCTCTTGAGTTCTTTGACACGGATAGGATTGGCAATACTGATTATCAGTTATATAGTCGTACATAACAGTTATCATGTCGTATTGGTGTAAAACATTTTTTTTAACAAACTGACTGTTGATAATAAAAAAAGCAGGTGGTTTATGAATATTATCTTCTTCGTTATTACGATATCCCATATCGTAATAAAAATTCATTCCACCTAGCTTGGGAACATGATCTCCCATAATAATAATCAAACTATTAGGGTCTAGTTTAATAAGTTTCTGCAAATAATCTGCTAATGCTTCAGTACGATAATATATTTGATTTGTCGCTCTTTGGTATTCATCGTTTAATGGCTTTTTATTAACCTGTGCTTTCAAACGGATTGGATGTCTTTTTTTATCTAAATTAAATGGTAAATGCCCATACACACCTAATACATAATTAAATATAGCTGGATGATCTTTTTGTTCCAAATGTGCTTTAACAAAAGCTATATTTTGTTCAAATAAATCGCCATCAAACATAAAATCGCTTTTATCGACTAAGGATAAATAAGTATTACTTTTAGGCGCGTATTGTTTGGGGAAATAAATTTCACCAAATCCTAATCCTTTATAAGCATTAATCTCATTAAAAAAGTTTGGTTTATAGCTATTAGTCGCGACTACTCGATAACCTGCTTCTTTTAATAGCGTGGGAACGCAAAACACATTTGCGCCTGTAAAGCCATTAAACTCAATACTGTCATATTTATGTAGTGCAGGCGCACCGCATAATACTTCAAATTCTGCTTCTGCGGTAAATCCACCAAATACAGGAGAAATAACCGCGCTTTCATTTTTATCAATTAAATTGGAAAAATCTTTCGCATAGACAGTATCATTATAGCTAATTTTGGCAAATAACTTCGGATTAAAAAAACTTTCCATCATAATAACGTGAATATTACGTTTATTGTTTCTTTCTTTCAGAAACTGAGCTAATTTATTTTGTGATGCCTCATAATCTTTAGCATTAATATTATATATTTCGCTGGCAATGTCTTTTGAATTTACCATCTCTGCTTCAAAATATAATAATACCGTTATATAACCATTTTGTGCAGTTCCTTGATCTGACCAATAGGTCGCACCAAATCTTGCCAAAGTTCTAAATAAGCCATCTATATACCACACTGGCTTTATTGATACGAACACAACAATCATAATAACCATGATTATAGGCAATAAATATCGATACCATACTTTAGTAAGATTAATGGCTAATATAAAGAAAACATGTAACAAAATTGTGACATAAAGTGCGATTTGCCAAAATGGCAAAACATCAACTAATTCTGGTATCTCAGATAAATCACAAAGCTTAAATATTTTTCCAAATGATATAAAATAATATTCATAAAAAATATAAAAAAGAATAATGGGCATCAGTGCGAGAAAATATCTATACCTATTATCTTTTAATACAAAAAACAGTGAATAATAACTAATTGTTACTAAGAAAAATTCTAGGGGCATGAAGTTAATCGCGCCATGATCCCAAGCATAGATACCACCATATAAATTACTTAATGGCGGATAACTCAGCAAAAATAAAATAATGCTTGCTATGGGAATAAATAGATATTTAGTTAGTGGTAATAAAGAGGCAGCTATTGGTTGTTTATTCATTGTTACTCAATATTTAAATTTTTTAGAAGTAGCTTTCTAGTGGGCATAAATAATAAATTATCAGTCATATCAGAAATTATTTTTGTAGCCAATATAACGGTGATGATTATGGATAATAAGAGCAAAACAATGAATGTGCTAAATATACTTACCGAATTTAACACTTTTATAAAGCCAATCAAACCGATAAATTTAATAAAAAACCCGTGCCAAACCATACGCCGTGATGGTTAATAATTTATTCGGTAACAGGGCAATAACACAAACACCGACTAAAAAAGAAACGGCATAAATTAACAAGCGAATAAATCCAGCATACCAGTAATCAAAGCCTAGCGCGGGATAAGACATACTGCCATAAAACCACTGTGCAGACACATCATTAAAATACCAACATAAAATGAACGCCAGCAAAACGACAGTGATAAAAAAGCCCGATGATAGTTTTGTAATCGCTGGAAAAATAGTGGCGTTAGCGTGTGACCTAAGACAAAAAAAGGTAAGAAAGTCAGAACCCTAGATAATATCCTGTTTGTGAGCAATAGCCAGCACCCACGCCGATAATGAGACTGATAATAACGGGAAATCTAAAACAACACAGTACAGGCAATAGTAATTTCCAAAAAAACAAACTCCATAAAAACCATAACATCCAGTAGGGTTGTAGGTTAAGCGTGTAATGGCTAAGCGTGTCGTAACGGGCAAATTCTAGCAGTTCATACAACACTTCAAAGACTAATAGCGGAATAAGCAACGATGACACTTGTCCGAACAGGACTTTTTTAGTCAGTTCAGTCTTCGTCAACATACCCGAAATCAGCACAAACATGGGAATATGAAAAGAGTAAATCAATAAATACACCGTCTTAAGCACTGGGCTATTAGTGACCAACTCCAGACTATGTCCAAACACAACAAGGAAGATTAGCGTAATTTTGGCATTATCAAGTAAATAATTGCGTTCCATGTGTATGACTTGGCAGAGTGGCAAACCTAGCGGATTTTAAAAATCTACTAGGTTTTCATAAAAGCATTTACTGTGTAAGCACGGCTTACGTTGAATATTACAGCTTAACTTTAATTACCTGATAAATAGCTTCGGCGTTCGTTTCTGCATTCTGCATAATGTCAGCTAATTCAGCCAATCTTGCGTCGGCAAAGTCGCGCTCTTTCAAACTACCCGCATTAACATAGACATTAAGAGCCGCTGTTTTTAGCCCACCATACGCCGCCATAACTGCCGCACCTGCATCACTGATAACGTTAGGATTGCCTTTATCAGCAGCAATACGGCTAAGTTCAATGACTTTGGCACAGGCTTTAGCGCAATCTAATGGCACATCAGTCGCATCTTTTAATACCGTTTGGATAGCCCCACTCCGCACAGTTTTTTCTTCGTCTGTTTCTTTCGGTAAGCCGTAAGCTGCCATCACGCGATTAAACACATCGACATCAGCTTGAATCATGTCAGTGAGTTGCTGACGTAACGTTTCGGCTTGTTGTAACAGGTTTTGCATATCGGTTTCAACTTCAGCAAATTTTGGTTTGCCGATGGTTAGATTACACACCATGCTGATAAGAGCCGCGCCTTGTGCGCCCATCACAGCCGCCGCACTACCGCCACCTGGTGTGGCTGATTTACTGGCTAAGTTATCGAGAAAGTGTTCTATGGATTGGTTTTTTATTTCGTTCATTGTGAATAGTGTGGTTTCTACGGAAAATATTTATAAACATCTTTTCGATGTAAAAAGCGGGTAAAAATTATTTCTTCATTAACTATTTCAATACCGATTTGATATTCGCCTGAACGAATACGGTAAAAACTATCATAACCTTGCATTTTCTTAACATGATTTATTTCTGATAGTGTGTTTTCTGACTTGCAATGCGCAATAATTTCTTTAACTTTATTTAACAGTTTTTGGTTATTAATAGCGCGTTTGCTTTAGCAAATCGTGCTTCAAATTTTACGTTCACTCATTATTACCAAAACACTTCATCCTCGGAAATAAAATCATTAGTTTTTGGCGAAAATTCTTAATAGGATGTGCCGACGTTAGGAGGCGCATCAATACACGGTGACATAAATGATGCGCTTCGTTCCTCGGCGCATCCTATCGTGCTTGTTGATTACCACTCATGATGTTTAAGACCAATAGATGTTGCCAATGGATATGTAATATTTCCCCATTTATGCTCTGTGAACATCCTACCTTCATTTTTCCTAGAAGTTACTAATATTACATCAATCCCTTTTTCTTTTATTTCATTTAATGTTTTTTCATAAACTATATCGTTAGCAATAAGAATAATGTTTTCAGTATTAATAATCCTTTCTAAATGGTCAATTATTTCAAAACAAATAAACTCATTTGTTTTTTCAACAAAGATTTTACATTCTACTCCACTATCAATTGTAAACTTAAGCTTGGTTATACCAATTTCTTCATATTCTGTATAATAAAAAACGTAACAATTTATTATTTTTTCATTTGATTTAAAGTAATCATAAGTCGATATTATACTACTAACTACGTCTTGTAAATCGGGGTAACTAAACGATCTATCTGGGTATATCTCTTTATAGGATTTTATTGTTTTTTGTATTGAGTTTTCTAAAAAAATACCATCAACAATCAATGAGGTATATTTTTTAATTTTTAATTTTTAATTTTCCAAGTTTTCTCTTAAGTTTAGAAGCCATTTCTTTGTTGAATTCTCTTTCTAAAAAATATGGCTCTTTAAGTGTTTTATGAGTAAATCTAAGAATATATTTATTATCTGATTTATTCCACTCACTAATTTCATCATTGAAAAATGTGAGCAATATATAACTTAAATCCTCATTTACAATATAAAGGAAAACCACAAAGTTTTCTTCAACATATGGAACTGGTATGTTAATGTGGCTTCCGCTATTTTTTAGCGTGCGTCCTTTACATTGTATTTTTAAGAAATGAGTATATTTATCTTTTATATTATCTACAATTAATAAATCAGCACCTTCTTTATCGAAAGAGGGTTTTGTTACCTGAATCCATGCTTTATTAATTCATGTTGTATGAACGATTCTGATTGAATTTCTAATGGTTTAGTATCCATAATTTAATCGTTAAACTCGTAAGGTGGATTAGTCGCGTAGGTTGGGCTGCCAAAAAGCTGCAACCTAACCCACTATCTCCAGTCCTTAATATACACGCAACGCTGGAGCGGCGGGAAACCTCCGAGGTTTTAAAAACCTCGGAGGTTTATTGTTCTTTATTCCCGCCGCCAACTGGTTGTGCCATCGGGTGCGTCTTCTAAAATAATCCCTGCTGCTTTTAAAGCGTTGCGGATTTTATCGGCGGTTGCCCAGTCTTTGGCTTTTTTGGCATCAATACGCGCTTGGATTTGTTGCTCTATTTCGGCATCGTCGTCACTGTCGCCTTTTAGAAAGGCTTCGGGGTCGTCTTGTAACAAGCCCAATAAGCTGCCTAAGCTGCGTAGGGTGTTGGCTAAGACGGCGGCTTGTTCAGGGGCGTGGTCTTTGACTTTGTTGAGTTCACGCGCTACATCAAACAATACGGATACGGCAACGGGCGTATTAAAATCGTCATTCATTGCCTGTTCAAAACGGTTTTTTGCGTCCGTATCGAGTTCGGTGCTTTCCACTGCACAGCCACGCAAGGCAATGTAAAGCCGTTGTAGTGCCGCGCCTGCTTCATTCAAGGATTCATCGGAATAATTCAACGGGCTACGGTAATGACTGGACAGGATAAAGAAGCGGATGATTTCAGGGCGGTATTGTTTTAATACTTCGCGGACGGTGAAAAAATTGCCCAAGGATTTGGACATTTTTTCGTTATCAACGCGCACAAAACCGTTGTGCATCCACAGGTTGACAAATTTTTCACCCGTCGCGCCTTCGGATTGGGCTATTTCATTTTCATGGTGCGGGAACTGTAAATCCATGCCGCCGCCGTGTATATCGAAGGAGTTACCCAAGCAGCAAGTGGACATGGCGGAGCATTCGATATGCCAACCCGGCCGCCCATTGCCCCAAGGAGATTGCCAAGACGGTTCGCCTGCTTTTGCCATTTTCCATAACACAAAATCCAGCGGATTATTTTTGGCTTGGTCAACATCGACTCGTTCACCTGCTTGTAAATCTGCTAGATTTTTGCCTGATAATTGACCGTAGTTTTTAAATTTATCGACTGCGTAAAACACGTCACCATTAGTACCCACATAAGCCAAACCGTTGTTAATCAGGGTTTCAATCATCGCGATAATGTCGGGGATGGATTGGGTGGCGCGGGGTTCTATATCGACAGGCAACACCGATAACGCGCGTTCATCTTCGTGCATGGCGGTGATGAAGCGTTCAGTCAGGGCGTTAAAATCTTCGCCGTTTTCAAAAGCGCGTTGAATGATTTTGTCGTCGATGTCGGTGATGTTGCGAACATAGGTTAAGTCGTAACCTAAGTGGCGAAAGTAACGCGCCACGGTATCGAATACCACCATAACGCGGGCGTGACCAATATGGCAGTAGTCATAAACCGTCATACCACAAACGTACAGTCCGACTTTACCCGCAACACGCGGCTGGAATTGTTCTTTTTTTCGAGTGAGGGTGTTGTATATTTTTAACATGAGGTTTTTAGTCTAAGTCACAAAGCTGGGTAATTTATCCAGCGTATACAGAGAGTTTTTGTCCACGAAAAGCACGAAAGACACGAAAGACACGAAAAATTTTTTAGCTAATACTTTCGTACTTTTCGTGTCTTTCGTGGACAAATAATTTAAGAATCATCCACTTCATCGGCTAATGCGATTAACGGTTGTAGTAATTCGGCTAATTGTTCGCTACTCTCAGCGCGTACTGTGGCATGAGCGACTTTACGACCTTTGCGTGGGGCTTTGTCATACAGATGACAGTGCGTGTGTGGCAGTGCCAATAAGTCTTTGGTCTCAGGCAATCCACCAATAAAATTAACCATCGCTGATTGCCCGACTAAGCCAGTCGCGCCTAATGGCAAACCTGTAATAGCGCGTAAGTGGTTTTCAAATTGGCTGGTTTCCGCGCCTTCAATTGTCCAATGCCCTGAGTTATGCACACGCGGCGCGAATTCGTTGGCGATTAGTTCACCGCCCACGTCAAATAATTCTAAGGCTAGTACGCCGACATAATCCAAGGCTTTCAATAAACGAGTGACATAGTTTTCAGCGGCTTGCTGCATGGCATCATTAACACGCGCTGTTGACACGCGCAAAATACCACCACGATGGACATTTTCAGCCAGCGGATAAAAAGCAATTTCACCTGACACACTGCGCACCGCGATAATGGATACTTCTCTATCAAATGCTACAAACCCTTCAACGATAGCAGGTACACCTTGTAATAATTCCCATGCCGCCGCTAAATCATCGGCTGAACGCAATACCGATTGCCCTTTGCCGTCATAACCTTGCGTGCGGCTTTTTAAAATGGCAGGGTAGCCAATGATATTCATGACGCGTTTTAGCGTTGCTAAGCTATCTATAGCGGCATACTGTGCAGTTGGAATACCAATGTCATCGAAAAATCTTTTTTCTACCAAACGATCTTGTGCAACGGCTAATGCGTTAGGTTCGGGATGAACTTCTGTGTGTGTAGCGAGAAATTCAGCAACAGGTGCGGGTACATTTTCAAATTCGTAAGTCACCACATCGGCACGTTCTGCCAATTGTGCCAGTAATTCGGGGTCGTTATAGTCACCGAGTAGATGCTCACCTAAGCGATTAGCACAAGCATCGGCAGAGGGATCAAGAAAAATAAATTCTAACCCTAACGGAACACCTGCTAACGCCATCATACGCGCAAGTTGTCCTGCGCCTAACACACCCACTTTCATAACATTTCCTTGCGAGGGTCTGAGTTTGATAACACGTTTTCAGTCTGTTCGCTTCTAAAATTATTTAACGCATCCTTATACTCTGGATGTTTATTGCTAATAATTGCAGCTGCCAATAAGGCAGCATTAATCGCGCCTGCTTTACCTATCGCCAATGTACCGACAGGAATACCTGCTGGCATTTGTACGATGGATAATAAGGAATCCATGCCATTTAAGGCTTTAGACTGTACAGGAACACCTAACACGGGAATTGCTGTTTTAGCCGCTGTCATGCCAGGTAAATGCGCGGCACCACCTGCACCTGCAATAATGACTTCTAAGCCTTTAATTTCTGCGGTTTCCGCATAATTAAACAATTTATCGGGTGTGCGGTGTGCTGAAACCACTTCAATTTCATGAGGAATGCCTAGATGCTCTAGCGTTTGCGCAGCAAATTGCATCGTTTCCCAGTCAGAGGTCGAGCCCATGATGATGCCAACCAGTGCTGTCATGTGTTACTCCTTGATAGTATTAACAATAATTTGGAAAAATAAGTCGGCTAGTATCGCATAAATACGCACGGTGATGTAGACATAACGAAACGTATTACACACCAAACAAAGCTGACAATGCTTTAATGCGCTGTAAATCAGGTTTATCTTGATACACGCCGCTCATGGCTACATCAGGCAACATACCGCGTACGAACAAATAACGTACACCGCCAAAATGGTAGTCATAATCATAATTAGGTAAGCGGTTGTGTAGATAACGATGCAATACCACTGTATAAAGCCAATATTGCAAACCGTAGTTATGTTCGCGCATAGCGAGTGTTAAGTTGGCTTCATCATAATCAGCTAAAAAGTTGGTTTTATAATCCATCACATAATAACGCCCTTGATATTCACAAATCAGGTCGATAAAACCTGTTAAATAACCGCAGAGTGTTTTACTGCTTAAGGCTTGATAAGCGGGGGTATCTTGCAACACTTTATTGATATGTTGGGCGTTCATATCCTGCATGGCTAAATAAAACGGCATTTCTTTTAAACATTGTCGTTCTGATAAATTCATTAAACAAAAATGGCTATCCGTCTCAGAGAGCGGCGTTTTTACCACGTTTTCTAATAGTTCATCGAGCATTTCAGGACGATCGAGTTTTAGGCTATAACGCTGACAGGCTTTATCGCGTAACACACTAATATCTTTACGTTGTGCTAGGTCGTTGAAACTATGATTTTCGAGTAAATCATGAACGACGTTACCTGTATGCGCCCCTTTGGGAAGTTGTTCAAGCGTGGCGCGTGGTATTAATAATTCGCCTTGTTCGCGAGCTTTGTCTTCGGGTAATTCTGGCGCGTCGTGTTCGCTTAATGCCGATAGTGCGGTGTAGCTACTCATTTGCCAATGGGTATATAAATGCCGTTGCCGTTGTTTAGCGTGTAATGAATATCTAGTACGGCGTTTTTGATAACTGTCTTGTGTGTCACACAACACATCTAATAGCTGATAAGTCATACTCTGCGGCTGTTGTTCGGCAAAATTTTGTAATATGGCTTGTTGTTCAGAAAAATCACGGTCTTTAAAATCCAGTAGCCAAGCCATTGCCGATTCATTGGGTTTTTCTTTACTGCGCACATCCACCCACGCAATATAACAGCGGTATTTAGCGCGAGTCACTGCCACATAATAGACACGCACATCTTCTGCTAATTCTTCTGTTAGGGCTTGTTCGCGGTGTTGTTCAAAGTAGTCTGAACCTAAATCCACGATAGTTTTGTCTTGTTCGTGGCAGGTGATTAATTCATTTTCTCGGTTTAAGCGGTCATTACGGTGCCAAAGACAAGGGCAAAAAACAATTGGGTATTCCAGCCCTTTTGAGCGGTGCATGGTGACAATCTGCACGGCATCGTCATCGCTTTCTAAACGTAATTGTTGCGCTTCGGATGGGTTCGTTTTGTGCAGTGCCGCGTGTAACCAATCCAGTGTTTTATGAATGCCAAGATGGTCATTGATGGCGGCTTGGTGTGTCAATTCAATGAGATGGTAGATATTGGTCAATTGCCGTTCTACGCGCGTAGTGCGAGCAAGATGGGTGCGCACTTTTTCCTGAGTAAGCAACTTTTGCATCATTGCCATCAAGCCCAGTTTTTGCCAGTCTTGATAGTAGATTAAAAAACGGCTCATCCAGCTATCTAATGCAGTTTCGTTATTAAATAATGCGTACAAATCTTGCCCATTCAACGCAAACCAGCTCAGTGTTAAGGCTTGTTTGAGTAAGCCACTGTCGCTTGGATTAGCCACCGCGTGTAATAAGGTATGTAGTTCAACCGCTTCGGTGCTAGAAAAAATGGATTCGACACTGTTTAACACCGCAGGTACGCCCACTTCACGCAATGCCAGTTGATAATCTTGCGCCTGCTGATTGCTACGCACCAAGATAGCAATGTCTTGTGGTTGTACGGCTTTATGTTCAGGTTGCAGTCGATAAGGCGAATTGAGCAAATGCACGATTTCATGACAGACGGTGGCGCATAAGGTCTGCTCAGCGTCTTTTTTGCTCCAATAACCTGTTGTGCTATCGCTAGGTGGTAGTTGCCATAACACCATTGGAGTGACAGCTTGCCCTTGCTCATCATGCAATTCACCATCGGTGACTGATTTGGCGGGTTCAACCGAATGAAACCATAAATTATCCAATAAAAAGGCTTGCTCACGTTGAAACAGCGCGTTTACTGCTTGCACCAGTTTTGGATGTGAACGCCAATTTTTGCCCAGCGTAAATTGATGTTCAGCTTGTTGTTGCGCACTCAAATAGGAATAAATATCCGCGCCACGAAATTTATAAATCGCTTGTTTAGGGTCGCCGATGAGATATAAAAAATGACTATCTGCGGCAAACACCGCTGAAAAAATGCCCCATTGACTATCATCGGTATCTTGAAATTCATCAATCAAGGCGGCAGCAAAACGGGTGCGTAATTCCTGCGTCAATAATTCCGCTTTATCACCGTTTAATGCCTCGGCTAAACGGGTGATTAAATTATCAAACGACAATACATTGAGTTGTTGCAAGCGTTTATCGAGTTCAATGCGTAAAGTTTCTAACAGCATCCGACGTAACACTAAAGTGACGTGCTTTACAGCGACAGCGAGTGCGTCAAACGGCGCGGTATTGATAGCCAGCGTGGCTAAATAATTGGCTTTACGTTCTGCCGAGGTTTGATTTTTGTTGGCTTTAAATTTAATACCATTTAATCCGTCTTGTAAGCCTTGACTGGTCAGTAACGCTAAACTGTCAGTATCAGGGATTTGTGTCCCCTGCCCTTGTAACCAATCGGCTAATAACGGATACAAGTCTTCAAACGCATTTTTATAACTGGCTTTAAATTTATCATCGTTAAAACTGGCGCGTAGCAAGGCGGCATAAATTTCTAGCTCAGTGTTTGCCATTGTCACTGTATCTTCCAAGGCTTGCAGAGTATCGTCTAAATTTTCATAGGCGGGATATACGGTGATATGCGCGGCAATCACATCAATACTGTTGAGCAGTGCGTCGGGCGTTGCATACTGAGCCGTTAATACAGCAACCTGCCATTGACTACGGTTATAGATTTGTTCACGCCAAAAATCATCAACACAGGCTTGTTTGATACTGGCTAAATCATCGGTGAGTTCAGCATCAAATAACTGTCCACTTTCCAGCGCGTGTTCACGCAACACCCGTTGGCAAAAACTGTGAATGGTAAAAATACTAGCTTGGTCGATATTTAATAGAGCTAAATCTAAGCGTTGTTTAATTAACTCAAGGTCTATGTCCAGTTGATCTAACCAATTAATAATCGTGGCATCGCTGTTTTCATCATAGTCGGACGCGTTTAGCAGGTTTCTAGCGGCAACTAAACGGCTACGCACGCGGTCTTTGAGTTCCTCGGTTGCCGCTTTAGTAAACGTAACGACCAATATTTTTTCAATATCAATCGCTTCTTCTACCACAAAACGCAACACCAACATGGCAATGGCATACGTTTTACCCGTTCCCGCACTGGCTTCTATCAGGTTAATGCCTTTATGTAATTCGGTTTGCGCAGAATCAAAATAGCGAGTGTGCATGAGTGCTGTTATTAGTAAGTCGATTGGCTGATCTGTTCAGCAGCCTTATAAAAAGAAGGAGCAAAGAGGCAATAGCCGAAACTTAATTATAAAGTATTCGGCTAAGGATTAAGCGGGGTATTTAATGCGCAAGGGCTAGGCGTAAAACAAACAGCGTATCAACTTTTTCCAGGTAACATACCAACAGAGCCAGGTTTAATCCGTTTACAGGTTACTACCACATCTTCTAGGTGACACTGTTTACCGCTCTTACCGCTTGAACAGTCTACACACACCGCTTTGCCGTTATCTTTTATTTTTTCAACGTGCCAGCCGTAACCTTGTGATTGACAAAAGCGTTTACTGTATTTACTCAAATTAAACGCTTTGGAGGCTTCGGCAATGGCTTGAGGTTCTGCCGCACAAGTAGGCGATGGTAAGGTATTCGCCATTAAGTCTCGGTAAATATATTCAGTCGCAAATGTACTGCCCGAAAAAAAGCTTACTATTGCCAACAGGGTTAGGGATTTCAATTTCATGGTTTTCTCCTCTCATTATTATAATTTTTATTTTTCTGTACTATCGCTTAACACCCGAATATTCATCTGGGCATTTTCCTGCTCTACCTGTTGTTTAATAGGTGCGAATTTTTCGTTTTCACTTTGCTTAATCAGAAAGATAACTGTCACGATAGCAAACACAGTGCCACCTACATACAGCCAGAATTTGTCTTTTGCTTGTTCTTCTTCGCTCATTTTTTCCACCTTTATTATGTGAATTATTAATAGGTCTATCACTGCTACGATCATCGCCTAGTAGTGAATCGACACTATACGAGCGACTTAATAGCTCTGTCAATAAAATTTCGATTCGATATTAAAATCACTGTATTTTGCTTACGGTATGTTATTTGCTTTTAAATTTAATGAGGTGCAATCAATACAACATCCTAAAACAAATTCTGAGATAATAAACCTTGATTGTGCTTCCATTCCGCCTCCTTTAGCTAACACACACAATGAAAGACAAAAAAATATTTAAACCCTGTGACTTGGTCATTTTTGGTGCATTAGGCGATCTATCGCGTCGCAAATTGCTTATTTCTCTGTATCGTTTGGAAAATGCTAATCTCATTGAACCCGATACGCGTATTATTGGCGTTGATAGACACATCCATGACAATGCCCAGTTTGTTGACATTGCCCATAAAAGCTTGCAAGAGTTTTTGAATGATAAAATGGATGATGCCGTGTGGAAGCGTTTTTCTGCCCGCTTGTCATATTTAAAAATCGACTTAACGCAACTGGATCAATATCAGCAACTGCATACTGTGCTAGATACTGCCGCTAGAGTCACGGTCAATTATTTTGCCGTATCACCCTTCCTGTTCAGCAACATTTGTCAAGGCTTGGCACAATCAGGCGTACTAACCGAAGAGTCCCGCATGGTGATGGAAAAACCCATCGGTCATGATCTGAAGTCGTCTAAAGTCATCAATGACGAAGTGGCGAAAGTTTTTACTGAAAAACAAGTATTTCGTATTGACCATTATTTGGGCAAAGAAACCGTACTGAACTTACTCGCCCTGCGTTTTGCTAATTCCATTTTCACCACTAACTGGAATCACAACACCATCGACCACATTCAAGTGACCGTCGCAGAAGAAGTCGGTATTGAAGGACGCTGGGATTATTTCGATAAAACAGGGCAGTTGCGTGATATGTTGCAAAATCACCTGTTACAGATTCTGACCTTTATCGCGATGGAACCGCCTGTTAATCTGGAAGCTAAAAGCATCCATAATGAAAAAATCAAAGTGCTGGAAGCTTTGCGCCCCATCACGCGCCATAATGTGGATGAAAAAACCGTGCGTGGACAATACACCGCAGGTTACATGAAAGGCAAAGCCGTTCCAGGCTATTTAGAAGAAGACGGTGCGAATACTGAAAGCACCACCGAAAGTTTTGTTGCCTTGCGGGTTGATATTGATAACTGGCGGTGGGCGGGCGTACCGTTTTATCTGCGGACAGGTAAACGTATGACCAACAAACGTACCGAAATTGTCATCTATTTTAAACAATTACCGCATAACATATTCAAAGACAGTTTCCGTGAATTACCGCCCAATAAATTAATTATTCATTTGCAACCCAATGAAGGCGTAGAAGTAGAAATACTCAATAAAATTCCTGGTATTGATGAACATATCAAAATACAAAAAACCAAGCTGGATTTAAGTTTCTCCGAAACCTTCAAAAAAAGCCGTATTTTTGGTGGTTATGAAAAACTGGTATTGGAAGCCATGCGTGGCAACCCCACATTATTTTTAAGCCGCGAAGAAATCGAACAAGCATGGACATGGGTTGATTCCATACAAGAGGCGTGGCGACACTCAGGTGATGTACCTAAGTCCTACCCCGCTGGCACTTGCGGACCTGTTGCATCCGTTGCGTTAATTGCGCGTGATGGCAGGGCGTGGGAAGAATAAATATTGTGTAGGATGGGTTAGTGTAGCGTAACCCAACGATTAGCTAATCATAGAAGGAAAAATCATGCACCCCACTATAGAAAAAGTCACCAATGACATTATTGAACGCAGTCATTCTACTCGTTCTGCTTATTTGAAATACATAGACGCGCAAGCAAAAAAACAACCGATTCGTTCAGGTATGGGTTGTGGTAACTTAGCCCACGGTTTTGCGGCGTGTAGTGCAATGGAAAAAGCGGATTTAACGGGCGATAAAAAAGCCAATATCGCCATTATCACCTCTTACAACGATATGTTGTCAGCACATCAACCTTACAAAGACGCACCCGATTTAATTAAAGCGGCGATTCGGGAAGCAGGTGGTGTGGCGCAAGTGGCAGGCGGTGTACCCGCTATGTGTGATGGTATTACCCAAGGTCAAGCGGGTATGGAATTATCACTGTTTAGCCGTGATTTAATTGCAATGGCAACCGCGATTGGCATGAGCCACAATATGTTTGATGGCGCATTATATCTAGGTGTGTGCGACAAAATTGTGCCTGGTTTATTAATTGGCGCGCTAAGTTTTGGTTATTTACCCTCGGTGTTTGTTCCCGCAGGTCCTATGCCTAGCGGTTTAACCAACAAAGAAAAAGCCCGCGCCCGTCAAGCCTATGCCGTCGGTAAAATTGGACGGGCAGAATTACTAGCAGCAGAATCCGCTTCCTATCACAGCCCTGGAACGTGTACGTTTTACGGCACAGCAAACAGTAATCAAATGATGATGGAAATGATGGGCTTGCACTTACCTGGTAGTTCATTTGTTAATCCTTACACACCATTGCGTGATGAACTGACTAAAGCCGCCGCTAAACAAGTATTGAAATTTACTGCCCTCAGTGATGATTATCGCCCGATTGCTCATGTCGTTTCAGAAAAAGCCATCGTTAATGCCGTCATCGGGCTATTAACAACAGGCGGTTCAACTAATCACACCATGCACTTAGTCGCAATTGCTAGAGCGTCGGGTATTGTGTTGAACTGGGATGATTTCGATAATCTGTCAAAAGTAATTCCACAATTAGCAAAAATTTATCCTAACGGTCCTGCTGACGTAAATCACTTTCATGCCGCTGGTGGTATGGGCGTACTCATTGCTGAACTGTTAAAACACGGTTTGTTACACGAAGACATTATTGGTGTCGCTGATGAGCGCGGTATGAACAGCTACGCGCAAGAACCCAAACTCATTGAAAATCAGCTCATCTGGGAACCCGTCCCGTCTGCCTCTTTAGACCCTGAAGTATTAAGCAGCGTAGAAAAACCCTTTGCCGCAGGTGGTGGTCTGCACGTCATGCACGGCAATATTGGACGCGGTATTTCTAAATTGTCGGCTGTTTCCGAAGAACATCAAATTGTCCAAGCCCCTGCCGTGGTATTTGATGACCAAGAAGATATGCTTGCCGCCTTTAAACGCGGTGAACTCGAAAAAGATTTTGTCGCCGTCATTCGTTTCCAAGGTCCACGCGCTAACGGTATGCCTGAACTGCATAAACTCACGCCGCCATTAGGTGTGTTACAAGACAAAGGTTTTAAAGTTGCCTTAGTGACCGATGGTCGTATGTCAGGCGCGTCGGGTAAAGTCCCTTCCGTGATTCATCTTTGCCCAGAATGCGAAATGGGCGGCCCTTTAGCGAAAGTATTAACAGGTGATGTAATTGCCCTGAACCTACAAACAGGCGACATTAACGTTTTGGTCGATGAAGCTGAATTTAACGCGCGTGTGCCATTACCGAATTCTGCAAAAAATCACCATTACGGTATGGGACGCGAGATGTTTGGCGGTTTCCGTTTAGGTGCATCTTCGGCTGAAACGGGGGCGAGTAATTTGTTTATGGTGGATTGATTTAAAAGGTGATTTAGAGCGCATGAGAATTGACTCGTGATATTTAAACTGTAGGCTGGGATGAGGTACGAATCCCAGCATTACGTTCGATTTTCTGGGATTCGCTTAAGGCTCATCCCAGCCTACGCGCTGGAGCGTCAACAGCGGCATTCCAACGCAGAGCATTGTAGGTTGGATTGGCACAAGCCAACCCAACAAAAACGCGATGATTAAGGTTTGCTATATTAGCAACGGTTCGAGGCAATGTCGGGTTGCCAAAAAGCGGCAACCTGACCTACGCGGCTACATTTAGATATTTGTTACATTAATTTTAAGATGTGACAGGTTTTGGTATGTGAATGATTTTATGGTCATTTCACAATTTTAAATCAGCTACCTTTGGAGTCAAAGAATGATTGATGTACTTGATCGAAAGATTCGGCAAATGCACGCCGCCCTAGCTGGACTCGTGACCGACGACCTCTCGACAATCAAGCCACAGTTTGGTGAAGCGGATGGCCGTTATTACACAAAGGTAGATTTCAACCAAGACTCTGACGAAATCGCGTTAGCGAATGCAGCTTCGCTCCTTATCACGAACATTGCATCAATGAAAGACCACCTCAAAGTCTGGTGTAATAAGAATGGTGTAGCGTTCCACGGCGAGACCTTGATTAACAACAACCGAGCGGTCGCATTGATCCATGATCTATGGAACATAGACAAACATGCCGAATTGAATAAGCCCCCACGCTCTGGTCATACGCCGAAGCTGCAAGACCTAAGGAAAAACTTGTTCCTTTCAAGTGGATCTGCGGCAGGTTCGGTGGTATTTTTCTCGATGGATCCTCGTACCAGAAAGATAACCACCAGCACGTCCAGCGGCGGTTCAGTTCAACTTGCGCTCAGAGCTCAAATCGTAGACGAAAATGGAAACGTTCTTGGTGATTTCAGCAGCATCTGTAAACAAGCAGTTGATGAATGGGCAAAGGCTTTATCTTCGGCAGGTGTGCAACTTCCATGAAGCCCAACTCGTAAGATGGGTAGAGCTACAGCGAAACCCATCACCAATCAAAATAAATCCTTAAACAAACCCACTTATAAATGAACGGTAAACAGGTTATTGCAAAGCTAAAACAGGAAGGCTGGGTTCTGATAAGAATCCAAGGCAGTCATCATATTATGAAAAATAGCGAGCTAAATAAAAAAATCCCTGTTCCTGTTCACGGCTCTAAAGATATTGAAATCGGCTTAATCAAAGCCATCGAAAAACAAACGGGAGTTAAGTTATTATGATTATTGCCTACCCTTATTTAGCAGACTTAGATGATGATGGACGATACTTTGTTCATTTTATCGACATTGAAGAAGCCATTACGCAAGCAGATAGTTTGGAAGAAGCGGCTTTTAATGCAGCTGAGGTATTAAGCGGAATATTAGCGTGTCGCTTAGATGATAACGACGAGATACCAGAACCTTCGGTTTGTCCAGAAAACGGATTTATGGCGTACCCAGAAACGAAGATTCAAGCAACATTACTGTTAAGAAAAGCAAGAGGCAATAAGTCATTAACTGAATTGGCTAATGCCATGAATACAACATGGTCAGCCGTCGAAAAACTAGAAGATTATCATCATACCCCAAACTTAAACCAAATGGACAAAGCGGCTAAGGCATTGGGTAAGCGATTAGTACTATCATTGGAATAAACTAATTTTTCCGCATTACTATTTAACATCCATAGCCATAAAGATGTTGGTGGGTTACGCTATCGCTAATCCAATCTACACAATAAACGAGTATATAAATGAATACAAACCACTGGAAAATCCAACCTAAAGACGTTTTAAATGCGAGTCCTGTCATGCCTGTGATGGTGATTCAAAACTTGGATGATGCTGTACCACTGGCGAAAGCCTTGGTAGCGGGCGGCATTAGAGTATTAGAAATTACCTTGCGTACACCTGTTGCGCTAGAGGCAATTAAGCTAATCAGCCAAGAAGTGAAAGAGGCGATAGTGGGTGCGGGAACGATTATTAACCCCGAACAATTACAAGCCGCTGAAGACGCGGGGGCAGTGTTTGCGATTAGCCCTGGTTTAACACCTACTTTGTTGGCGGCTGCTAAAAAAGGCAATATCGCCTTGATTCCAGGTATTGCTACGCTATCAGAATTAATGCAGGGTATGGAATACGGTTTGGATCATTTCAAATTCTTTCCTGCTGAAGCCGCTGGTGGTATTCCAATGTTAAAAGCTATCGCAGGTCCCATTCCTCAAGTGACGTTCTGCCCAACAGGCGGTATTTCACCTGAAAATTACAATGCTTATTTGCAATTGAGTAATGTAGCCTGTGTGGGTGGCTCATGGTTAGCCCCTGCGGATGCTGTTAAAGCTAAAAACTGGGCTAAAGTAACTGAATTAGCAAAATTAGCCGTCGATAATGTTAAGCGTTAAACCGTTTTTAAAACCTTAAGAGAAAATTCATGACCAACCTACGCAATCTTAGTTTAAATGAGAACGCACAGTCTTTATGTGAGTTACCTGTTTTATCTGGAACTATAGGTCCCGATGTATTAGATGTGCAAACGTTGTATAAACAAACAGGCATGTTTACTTATGATCCTGGTTTTACTTCTACCGCCAGTTGTAGTTCAACGATTACCTACATAGATGGCGAAGAAGGCGTATTACTATACCGCGGTTATCCTATTGAACAGCTTGCGGAAAAATGTACTTTTCTGGAAGTTTGCTATTTGTTGCTGAATGGTGAATTGCCCAATAAAGCTGAAATGGATAATTTTGAAGGTACAATTACCATGCACACAATGGTGCATGATCAGCTCACTAATTTCTTTAAAGGTTTTCGTCGTGATGCGCATCCTATGGCAATCATGGTGGCAGTCGTTGGTGCGTTGTCAGCGTTTTATCATGATGCACTGGATATTAAATCTAAAAAAGACCGTGATTTAAGTGCGATTCGTTTGCTTGCTAAAGTGCCGACTATTGTGGCGATGTGTCATAAATACAGTACAGGTTTACCGTTCATGTATCCACAGAATAAACTGAGTTATGTGGAAAATTTTATGCGCATGATGCTCGGCACACCGTGTGATGATTTTGTGCCTAATCCCATATTAGTACGCGCGTTAGATAGAATTCTAATTCTTCATGCTGATCATGAACAAAATGCGTCCACGTCAACCGTGCGTTTGGCAGGTTCAAGTGGTGCAAATCCTTATGCTTGTGTGACAGCAGGTATTGCTTGTTTGTGGGGTGCGGCGCATGGTGGCGCGAATGAAGCGGTACTGCACATGTTGGAAAATATTGGTGATGTATCACGTATTCCTGAATTTATCGCCAAAGCGAAAGATAAAAATGATCCTTTTAGGTTAATGGGCTTTGGGCATCGGGTTTATAAAAACCACGATCCACGCGCTAAATTAATGCGGGCAACTTGTCATGAAGTGTTGTCTGAATTAGGTCTGCACGATGATAGACTGTTTAAACTAGCGTTAGAACTAGAGCGTATTGCCCTAGAAGATGATTATTTCATTGATAAGAAGCTCTATCCGAATGTCGATTTTTATTCGGGTATCGTATTACACGCGCTAGGCATTCCGACCAATATGTTTACCGCCATGTTTGCAATGGGTAGAACAGTAGGCTGGATTGCGCATTGGGATGAAATGATAGGCGACCCTGAACAAAAAATTGGTCGTCCTAGACAGCTTTATACAGGTGCAACACGACGTGATGTACCTGCGCAACACGGTAAAATCATTTAAAAAATAACATTCTTTCCACGAAAATCACCAAAGACACGAACATTGTTTTGAATCATAACGCAAGTTTCGTGCTTTTTGTGTTTTTCGTGGAAAATTTTGAAATTAAAACGCTAAATCATTAACGCTCAATATCGCTAATAATATCGAGACAATAATGCCTGCAATCATTAGCCCTAAGCTGAGGATTAATGCGGGTTCTAAAAAAGCCAATAGGCGTTGTATTGAAGTTTTGAGTTGTTTATCGTAAATGGTGGCAACGCGTAATAACATTTCTTCCAAGCGTCCTGTTTCTTCACCCGTTTTAATCATTTGCATCGCCATTTTAGGAAAAACGTTTTTTTCCAGCAATGCCGCAGACATATTTTTACCTTCTTTTACCTGCTCCTGCACATCGGCAATGGCATCCACCAACACCAGATTATCGACCGTTTCCCGTGCAATCGCTAAAGCCGTTAATAGCGACACACCGTTACTTAATAGGGTTCCTAAGGTTCGGCTGAAACTAGCCGTTTCTTTATGCAAAATCACATTGCCAAATAACGGTATGTTTAACCAGCGACCATCCCACACTTTTTTAGTACGCGGATTGGTTAACTGCATTGTCATGTAATAGTAAATAGCCACTAGGCTACCGATTAAGAGCCACCAATAACTGCGTAGTATGTC
>DFWO01000194.1 GCA_002380945.1 Methylococcaceae bacterium UBA4132
CTGTCAATGCGTAACTTCTATTATGGTTGGATAAGCTTAAAACGTGGCACTGTCGATATTATTAATCGTGAAGCGTTAAGCAGAATTTGCGATAAGTAATAAATACCAAGCCGCTGTTGTTATTCAGAGCCTTGCCCTTCTTCCTCAACGCCGATAAACCTCAGTACAATTATACTAATAGCCAACCCAAGAAAAATGAAAAAAATCAGCGGCAAAGCAAAAGGAATATCATGATGATCCCTCATATTCATCCCCAAAATGGCTGAAAAAATTTTTAACATAAAATCTAACATTTTGATTCTCCATAGACTATTTGATAACTCCGAATCACCACTATCTTGACGATGTGTACTCGGAGAATGCTAACAAGCACCAGTCCGTACAGAATTTGAGTGCGCGACTGACGTTGAAAATACTACGGAACTTTTGCTGAATAGTTGGTGATTAAGTCACATTGATGATAATTAAATGTTCTGTTGCAAAACATTTATGTTGGGTTACGGCTATTACCTACAAAATATCTTATTGAAAATATAAATATAAATCTGCAATACCCCTCACAGTTCAATAAGTCTTCATCAACCCATCCAAGGTTAATTTACAACTAGGCACAAACACCTGCATAAAAAAAATCACTTCGGGTTGCTGAGATTCGGCAATTTTTAAGGCTAACTGCTCGGCGGCGGTTTCAAATTCACGGTTACCTGCTTTTAATTCTGCCTGACATTTTAGATAGGCGGAGATTTTATCTGCCGCTTTAATCAGTTCAGCATGAGCTTCGGGGATTTGCTCATGTTGAATCAGCACGCGAAAATCGGCTTGTAAGGCTTCAGGTAATAAAGCCAGTAATTCTGATTCAGCGCGTTGTTCAATTTGTTTATAGGCGGCGTTAATTTCGGCAGAGTGATATTTAATTGGTGTCGGTAAATCGCCTGTTATCACTTCGGTGATGTCGTGATATAACGCAGCGGTTGCCACGGCATTGGCATCAACTGTGCCGTTGTAATAACGATTCTTTATTAACGCCAGTGTGTGGGCAATAACCGACACTTCCCAGCTATGTTCCATGACATTTTCTTCATGAGCATTGCGTTTAAGTCCCCAGCGTTTAATCCAGCGTAATCGTGATAAATAGGCGTAAAAACTACTTGTTAGCGTGATGGGTTTCATGATTTTCTGTTATCTTGTTTGTTTTACAGCGTATTTTACTCATATCAAACACATTATGCTTATTCAGTGGTATCCCGGTCACATGCACAAGGCCAGCAAAGAGGTAAAAGAAATTTTGCCTCGGGTCGATTTAATTATTGAAGTTCTCGATGCTCGCATTCCATTCAGCAGTCAAAATCCAATGATTGCCAAACTACGCGGCGACAAGCCCACCATAAAGATTCTCAGCAAAAGTGATTTAGCCGATCCTGAGATGACACAACTTTGGCAAAGCTATTTGGAACAAGAGCAAGGCGTAAAAACCTTAGCCGTTACCAGTAAACAGCCTGAAAAGATTCGGCAATTATCTGATTTATGTCACAAAATGCTACCTGACAGAGCAGAAAATGGTAAGCAGATAACGGCGTTAATTATGGGTATTCCTAATGTTGGCAAATCGACGTTAATTAATATTGTTGCAGGTTGTATGATTGCTAAAACAGGCAATGAACCTGCGATTACTAAAATGCAGCAACGGGTTGATTTAGGCAACGGCATCATTTTGTTAGATATGCCAGGGTTGATGTGGCCGAATGTGGAAAACCGTAACAGTGGTTATCGTTTAGCGACCACAGGGGCGATTCGAGACACGGCAATAGATCATGATGATATTGCCTATTTTGCTGCTGATTTTTTGTTGCGCCATTATCCCGATTTAGTCAAAGCCCGTTTTCAATTAGAGACCTTGCCCGAAAAAGAAGAAGAGTTAGTAAAAATCATCGGCACACAACGCGGTTGTTTGCGCTCAGGTGGACGCGTGGAAATGGATAAAGCCGCGAAAATATTATTAGCGGAATATCGTGCGGGGACGATAGGCAGAATCACACTAGAAACGCCTGTCATGATGGAACAAGAATTGGTGGAATTAGAGGTTATTCGTGCAGAAAAAGCGGCGAAAAAACTGGCTAGAAAGCAAAAGCAACGCGGTGGGTAATTATAGCTGCTATCAGCTTGTCTAAAAATCATAATTGTTGATGCGATTCCTGTCATGGTGACATGTAAGATAAATTATATGCGCTAACGAGATTAGCTAAGGTTACAAAAGGGTATTTTGCCACTGCCAAAAAATTGTTTACGCAGACACTTTTTTGCAAAAAACAAAACTTTTTCTGGGCTAAAAGTTTTTTTAGGCAGTTACGCCATGTTCGCTTGTATTTTAAGTAGTTGAAGGTAGAAGGCAGAAACGTAGAGTTATTTTTGAGCAAGAGTAACTAAACGGAGAGCTGCTATGCTATTAGAATTCTTTATCATTAATAACTATAGCTGTGTTATGGATAGATTGTTAAAAGTTTGTTAAGAAGTCGAGGCTTTCAAAAGAAGTTGACGGATAGCGAAGTAATTAGAAGTTACGCATTGACGAT
>DFWO01000084.1:0-5988 GCA_002380945.1 Methylococcaceae bacterium UBA4132
TGCTTTTAGATGAGATTTTGAACACGTTCTTAGCTTCTGCGAGTTTTGATAACACTGCAAAAGTATGGCGATTAGAATCCCCCACTACCATGCACGAATTACAGACCCTTAAAGGACACACGGACGTAGTTCACGCGGTCAGCTTTTCCCTTGATAGCCAAACCCTCGATACTGTTAGTTATGATGAACAAATTGACTTATTCAAACTGGGCAGTAAAGAGCAACCGCACCTTATTGAAAAAGCGCATGATGGTCATGTAGATAGTGTTAGCTTTTCTAACGATGGCAAACAATTATTAAGCAGTGGTCAAGACCGCTTAATTAAACTATGGAATATCCAAACCAGCCCCCCAACTTTAAGTAAAACGTTACCTCCCGCCAGTGATAAGTTGATGTGGTCAAGCTGGAGTCCTGATAATCAATGGATAGCCGCCGTTGGGCGTTCATTAGCTGTCGATATTTACGCCACTGCCAGCAGTGAACGGGACTACCATTTAACAGGGCATGAAAACACGGTATTTAAAGCTATTTTTTTACCTGATAGCCAGCAATTAGCTACTGTTTCTGTGGATACAACTACTAAATTTTGGGAGTTAGAACAGGGCAAACAACTTTTTTCTTTACACTTGCCTATGACAATCAATGATGATATTTGGGATTTCGACTTCCGTTACCAAGCGGATCGGTGCTTGATGGCAGAACCCTTAGTGCGCGGGGTGTTGCAACTTTATCAGTTCAGTTACGAAGACAAACCCAACTTTGACCAAGCTACCGAAAAACGCGCCTTGTTACCCTTATGGCAAAGCTATCTGGATAAAACAGACTTATTTAATAAAACAAAAAGCTCTGCTACCCGCCGCTCAAGCCCTGACGGAGGGCAAAGTTATCGGCGACAAACTGCGCAAACTTGCACCGAATGATGAACAAGTGAAAAAAGACGACATACAGGAGAAAAAGTTGGAAGTGGATTTAAACAAGATTAAATGATTAACGTTAGAGCAGGATTTAACGGATTGCGGGATTAACAGGATTAATCGTAAAAATCTTGGCATCCGAATCATCGTGTTCAAAACCTTGTCTCATGTGAACTACTTGCTAAATGCTGTTTCATAGTACAATTAGCCTTATATTTTTTCCAATTAACGCACGGAAAGACGATTTTTCAAGTCTTAAGCGCGAACAGACATCATTCCACATTTTCAATATCACACCATGAAACTAAACAAATTATTTGGATTACATTCCGTGCAAGCGGCGTTGGCATATTCGCCGAAAAAGATTACCAAAGCATGGGTTGATACAGAGCGACAAGATAAACGCTTAACAGCAATAATGGGTGAGTTATCAGATTTAGGCATAGAAGCGGAAAAAACCGACCGTAAAAAGTTAGATCGGTTTGCCGAAGGGCATAGTCATCAAGGCATCGTCATTGAAGTGGAACTACCCGCCGAGTTATCCGAACATGATTTAAAAACCGCCGTAGAAAATTTGACTGAAACCGCGTTTTTTCTGGTATTGGATAATGTTCAAGACCCGCATAATCTGGGCGCGTGTTTACGCACAGCGGATGCGACGGGTGTACACGGCGTAATTATTACTAAAGATAATGCGACAGGTATTACACCGACAGTGTGCAAAGTAGCGAGTGGTGCAGCTGAAACTGTGCCTGTCTATATGGTAACAAATCTGGCACGCACGCTGCGTTGGCTAAAAGACCAAGGTATTTGGGTGATGGGCGCGGCGGGTGAAACGGAACAAAGCGTTTATCAAACCGATTTAACTGTGCCGTTAGCGTTAGTGATAGGTGCAGAAGGCAGAGGCATGAGACGCTTAACGAAAGAGCAATGTGATAGTTTGATGTTTATACCAATGTTAGGACAAGTTGAAAGTTTAAATTTATCGGTGGCGACAGGCGTATTACTGTATGAAGCGGTACGCCAACGATTATTGACGGTTAACTAATGACTACGCATTTATTACAGGGCATGGCGTTAAGCTGTATTCGTGATGACCGCGTATTATTCAGTGATTTGAATTTTCGCTTACAGTCAGGGCAAATTTTATTACTAGAAGGCAAAAATGGCAGCGGCAAAACCTCGCTGTTGCGTATTTTATGTGGCTTTCGCGAACCCGATGCAGGTGAAGTGTGCTGGAGCAATGAGGCGATTAATGACGGTTCTTATTATGCCGATATGGCTTATGTTGGGCATTTGGACGGTATTAAAAAAGAATTGACCGTATTAGAAAATTTAAAAGTGGCGTTAGCATTAGGCGTGGCTGGGCAATATTCGATTAGTGATGCTCTAAAAAAAGTACATTTACAAGGTTATGATGACGTATTAGTACAAGTCTTATCCGCAGGGCAAAAACGCCGCTTATCCTTGGCTCGTCTGTTGATTACCCATAACATTTTATGGATTTTGGATGAGCCATTTACCTCGCTGGATAAACAAGGCATTGCCTTGATTGAGTCGTTAATGATGGAACATTGCGCGGGTGGCGGCATGATTGTACTAACTTCACACCATGATATTACTCTGCATGGGGTGGATGTATTACGGATTAATTTATCTATTCTTCATTCTGAATGAGCGACTCTACGCGCTAGCGAACTATAAAACTCAATTACCCATGACTTTATCCCATGCCTTTTTTGCCATTATTCGCCGCGATTTAGTGCTGGCTTTACGCCGCCGTGCTGAGATTGCCAATCCACTGTTGTTTTTTGTGCTGGTCATCACGCTGTTTCCATTAGGTATCGGCGCACAGCCGCATTTATTACAAGCAATTGCTTCTGGAATTATCTGGGTATCGGCGTTATTAGCGGCAATGCTGTCTCTGGATAGTTTGTTTCGTTCTGACTTTGATGATGGGTGTTTGGAGCAGATTTTATTGAGTCCACACCCTGCGTCTATTTTGGTATTAGGCAAAATTATTGCCCATTGGTTAGTGACGGGCTTGCCGTTGTTAATTGTCGCGCCTTTACTGGCGGTGTTTTTAGGAATGCCTAATCATGCAATTGGCGTGTTATTGTTGACGTTGTTGATAGGCACACCCGTGTTAAGTTTAATTGGTGCTATTGGAGTCGCGCTCACGGTAGGTTTGCGGCGCGGTGGTATGATTTTATCTTTGTTGGTGTTGCCGCTGTATGTGCCTGTGTTGATTTTTGCCAGTAATGCGGTGGATATGGCAAGCAGTGGTTTACCCATTCATGCGCAAATTAATATTTTAATTTCCATATTGATAATGAGTCTGGTATTAGCACCGTGGCCCACAGCAGCAGCGTTAAAGATGAGTATCAATTAAGAAAACCTCCGAGGTTTTAAAAACCTCGGAGGTTTGCGTCTAACTAAGCCGTCCACTCCACTAAACCACTATACGCAGTACCAATAACCACTAAGCCAAATACAATTCGATACCACGCAAAAATAATAAAGTCGTGTTGGCTGATATAGCGTAATAAAGCTTTGATGGCTAACATGGCACTGAAAAATGCCGCTACCATACCGACAGCAAAATAAGGTGCGTCGCTTGCCCATTCCAAGATTTCACGGTGTTTATATAAATCATAAACACTAGCAATAAATAAGGTTGGAATAGCTAGAAAAAACGAAAATTCAGTGGCGGCTTTACGCGATAAACCAAAGAGTAAACCACCGATAATGGTCGCGCCTGAACGTGAAGTACCAGGAATTAACGCAAATGCTTGGGCAAAACCTAGTTTTAACGCATCTAACCAGCTTAAATCATCGACTTCTAAGACACGAATTTTATGTTCGCGTTTTTCTGCCCAGATAATAATGAATGCACCAATAATAAATGCCAAGGCGACAGGTATCGGTTTGAATAATACCGCTTTAATCATTTTGCCAAACACTAAACCCAGACTGGCTAACGGTATAAAGGCGATGATTAAATTAAGGGTAAATTTTTGTGCCGATTTTTCGCTTTTTACTAAGCCTAAAATCACAGCAGCAAGTTTGGCGCGATATTCCCAACACACCGCTAAAATCGCCCCCACTTGAATAACCACTTCAAATAATTTGCCTTTTTCGTTATTAAAGTCCATTAAATCGCCCGCCAGAATCAAATGCCCTGTACTGGAAATGGGTAAAAATTCGGTTAAGCCTTCAACGACACCGAGAATAATTGTTTTGATAATTAGAATAAGTTCCATAGTGTTCTCATGGTGGGATAAATAAAGACCTTTCAGGTTTTAAAAACCTGAAAGGTCTGGTGCAATATTACAAATCAGAAACCACATCTAGGGCTTCCGATAAAGTAGTGACGGGGTAAATTTCCAAGCCTTTAATCGCTGTTTTGGGTGCGTTGGCTTTGGGAATAATGGCTTTTTTAAAGCCATGTTTGGCCGCATCATTCAAACGCGCATGACCGTTGGCAACAGGACGAATTTCCCCGCTTAAACCAATTTCACCAAAAAATAACACGTCGTGGGGAATGATTTTATTGCGCAAGCTCGATACCACACTGACAACAATCGCTAAATCCGAGCTGGTTTCGTTGATTCTAATCCCACCGACTACGTTGGCATAAATTTCATCTTGGGCAGTGATAATACCTGCATGGCGTGATAAAACGGCTAATAACATAGCCAAACGATTTTGATCGAAACCCACCGCTAAACGGCGCGGATTACCGTATTGGCAATCTGTGACTAAAGCTTGAATTTCCACCAACAACGGGCGCGTACCTTCCCATAATACTGTGACCACACTGCCCGATGACGGTTTTTCAGCACGGTTTAAAAACATGGCGGAGGGATTTTTAACTTCTTTTAAGCCAGCATTATCCATTGCAAAAAATCCTAATTCGCCGACGCTGCCAAAACGATTTTTATCGGCTCTTAATACGCGAAAACGTGAATCATCGGTAGAACCTAACATGACTTGGGTATCAACAATATGACTTAAGGTCATCGGTCCTGCGAGGGATTGATCTTTGGTAACGTGTCCGACCATGAAAATGGAGACGTTATTTTTTTTTGCATATTGGGTTAAGTAACTGGCAGATTCGCGCACTTGTGACACTGAACCTGCGACCGATTCGGTGTTTTCGGTGAACATGACTTGTATCGAGTCGATGACTAAAATCTGTGGCTGAATACTGTCTAAGGTGTCGCAGATGCGCTGCACGGAGGTTTCTGCCAACATCATGATTTTGTCGGCAGGTAATTTTAAGCGGTGGGCGCGTTCGGCAATTTGTTGTAAGGATTCTTCACCTGACACATACAACACGCTGATACCGCGTTCGGCAATGCCTGCAATGGCTTGTAATAACAAGGTACTTTTACCCGCACCTGGTGCGCCGCCAATGAGTACCACACTACCGCTGACGATACCGCCGCCTAATACGCGGTCAAATTCGCCGATGCCTGTCGAAATACGTTCGGCTTCTGATAAGTTGACATCGGATAATAATTTAACTTCGGAGCGAGAGCCTGCATAACCTGTCGCACGATGTTGACGTTCTGCACCTGCGGGAGCTAAGCGAATTTCTTTGATGGTATTCCATTCACCACAACTGGTGCATTGCCCATTCCAACGCGGATAATCTGCGCCACATTGATCGCAAACAAAAGCGGTTTTATCTTTTTTAGCCATGAAACATTTCGCCATAACCATCTTTATAACTGGGGTAGCGAAACACATAACCCAAGTCTTTTAAACGTTGGTTGTTGCAACGTTTATTCTGTGTGTCATTCCTAGCGGCTGGTTTTATGATGGGTGCTGGGCAGTTGAGTTGCTCGGCTAACCAACTGATGACTTCATACATCGGAGCAGGATCATCGTCACTGGCTAGATAATAGTTTTCTAGCTTAACGCCTAGTGTGCTTTTTTCCAGCAAAAACGCCAAAACTCGCACGCAATCATCTTGATGAATTCGATTGGTAAAATACGGCGGCGTGTGTTGAATGGCAGGGCGTTGTTTGGCTTTATTCAACAGGTATTCGCGCCCTGCCCCATAAAT
>DFWO01000084.1:6295-11267 GCA_002380945.1 Methylococcaceae bacterium UBA4132
CACCCATTCGCCTTGTGACTGCCCATAAACACTGGTCGATGACACAAAAATACAGGGTATGTGGGCAAATTTTTTCAGAATATTATTTAAACCAATTTCATACACATCACGGTAGCTAGCTTCAGTGCGTCCGTCTGCTGAAACGATAAAAAATAGTTGATCAAAATCAGTCGGTAGCTGTTCAAAGTCGGTGGCTAAACGTATATCAGCACGCACATAGTCAATAGTTGCATTGCTGGGCGGTGGATTGCGTTTTACCCCCGTCACTGTATGACCTAGTTTAGTTAGAAGGCTTGCCAATTCTGTGCCGATAGTACCACAGCCGATGATTAAAATTTTTGCCATACGTTAGAGTTAGTCGGTTGACCGCCGCTTGCGGTAAATCAGAGGATATAGATAACATCCGCGGATGTTATCTATTTTTAGTGCAGAATCATGGTTATTTGCGATTAAACATTTCCACAAGGCGGGCTAATCTAGCAGCGCGTTCAGGGGCAAGTTGATACCACTGAAAACGCCAGTTCCAATTGCCTACGGTGGTACCTGGTGTATTCATACGATGCTCGGTACCTAATTCGAGAATATCTTGCATAGGAATAATGGCTAGATTGGCAACCGATGCCAATGCCGTTTGTATTAATGCGCAATGCAAAGAAATCGCAGGATTACCTAGATAGTCAAAGATATAGGCTTTTTCAGCATCACTCAATTTTTCAGACCAGCCTAAAGTGGTGTCGTTGTCATGCGTTCCTGTATAAACAACGCAGTTTTTTTCGTAGTTATCGGGTAAATAAGGATTATCCGCATTGCCACCAAACGCAAACTGTAAAATTTTCATGCCAGGTAAGTGAAATTCATCTCTTAAGGCTTCAACTTCAGGGGTAATAATGCCCAAGTCTTCCGCCACTAAAGCAAGTGAGCCTACTTTCTCTATAATTGCCTTTAATAAAGCAGAGCCAGGTGCTGTCACCCATTGTCCTACGCGTGCGGTTTCTTCACTGGCAGGTATTTCCCATGCGGCTTCAAGTCCTCGGAAATGGTCGATACGCAAAATATCAAACTGCTCACGCTGGGTTTGCATACGCTCAATCCACCAATGAAATCCTGTTTGTTGTAGGTAATCCCAGTTGTAATGTGGATTACCCCAACGCTGTCCATCTTCTGAAAAATAATCAGGCGGTACACCTGCAACAACTGACATTTCACCATCTGCATTCAGTTTAAACACATCACGATTTGCCCATACATCGCTACTGTCATAAGACACAAAAATAGGAATGTCACCAAATAATAGAATGCCGCGCTCATTAGCGTAAGCTTTTATCGCCATCCATTGGCGGAAAAAAACATATTGTTCAAATTTGATAATATCAATTTCGGATTTTAAGCGTAGCGTAGCCATTTTTATGGCATTAGCATCACGCTGTTTGAGGGGTTCTGGCCATTGATTCCAACATTGTTGATTATGTTCATTTCTCAGTGCCATAAACAACGCAAAATCATCTAACCAAAAGGCTTTATTGTGACAAAATTGCTTAAAATCGGTTTTGTCTTCTGATGTTGCACGGTCTAAAAAACCATAAAATGCTTTTGCTATTAAACAGCTTTTATAGAATTTTTCCGTTTTTTTATGACAGTTTTCACACTGTTCAGGCTCAGGTAACCAACCTACATCACCAAGCCAATCTATATTGATTAACTCAGGATTACCTGCATGTGCTGATAAACATTGATAAGGTGAACCATCGTTATGTGTTGCGCCCAATGGCAGGGTTTGCCAGACGGTAATGCCAGCGGTACAAAGAAAATTGACGAAATTATAGGCATCCTGCCCTAAATCACCCTGTTGCCCTGCACCAGGTAAAGAGGTGATGTGTAACAAAATACCCGCACGGCGTTTATTTAACATAGTGTTCATCGCTTTAAGTTATCAGGGTTAGTGGTGATGTTTAATTAATGGCTCTTGGTTGCTCATAATTGTAGCCGATACAATGCTAACTAACCGATAACTTGTAAATAATATTTTAATAAATAAACACTTGTTACTATGGCTTGATGACGGCTAAACCGTCGTTGATAGCTGGTATGTAGCCAACACAGTACCAGCGTCAACTTCTTAGCTGTTATCTTACATAATGTGTGTGTATGTGCTGCCCTAACATTTCGGGAGTCACTAATACGACACCGTCTGCACTGACATGAAATCTTTTTTCATCCTCTGCTCTATCTTCACCGATGACCATGCCTTCAGGTACTTCGCAACCACGTTCTATGATGGCTTTGGTAATGCGACAATAACGAGCAATGTTGACATCGGGTAATACGATAGTATCGGTCAGCGTGGTGTAAGAATTAACTCTAACATTAGAAAATAATAACGACCGTTTAATACTAGCACCTGAAATTACACAGCCGCCCGATACCATTGAATCAACCGCTTGTCCACGTCTATCATCGTTATCAAATACGAATTTAGCGGGTGGAGTTTGCGCTTGATACGTCCAAATTGGCCAGGTTTTATCATATAAATTTAAGTCTGGTTTAACGCTGACTAATTCCATATTGGCTGCCCAATACGCATCAATTGTACCTACATCGCGCCAGTAACTTTGTCCACCTTGTAAGTTTAAGAATGGATAAGCGTTGACGATATAATCATCAATAACGGCGGGGATAATATCTTTACCAAAATCATTCGTTGAGTCTGGATTTTGAGCATCTTCAATGAGTTTATCAAACAGAAAATTAGCATTGAAGATGTAAATACCCATAGAGGCTAACGCAGTGTCAGTTCTACCTGGCATAACAGGCGGATGCTCTGGTTTTTCGACAAAGGCTCTAACACGACGATTATCATCGACATCCATCACACCAAACGCAGTCGCTTCTTCTAATGACACTTCAATACAGCCTATGGTCAAATCAGCATTTTTGGCAATATGGTCGGCCAACATTTCACCATAGTCCATTTTGTAGATGTGATCTCCCGCCAGAATGAGTATATGTTCAGGAGCGCGACGACGCAGAATATCAATGTTTTGGAAAATAGCATCTGCGGTGCCTTTATACCAAGAGTTTTCATCAACGCGTTGTTGAGCAGGCATTAAATCAACATACTCACCAAATTCACCGCGCAAAAAGCCCCAACCTTGTTGAACGTGGCGAATTAATGAATCGGCTTTGTACTGCGTCAAAATACCTATTTTACGAATACCCGAATTGACGCAATTCGATAACGGGAAGTCAATGATGCGAAACTTTCCACCGAAGGGTACAGCGGGTTTAGCTCGCCAATCGGTCATATTCATTAATCTCGAACCACGACCACCCGCTAAAATTAAGGCAATGGTATTACGTGTTAGGTGACTAACAATACGATCATTTTTATTATTATTGGATTCGGACATTTTTCATCTCCAAGTAGAATAGTTTCACAACAGCGGTTGTGTTTGGTAACATTTACCTGTTCATTATTCTACTACATGAGGCTTAGCAAAGTGAAAAAGCAATTAAAAAACAGTTTGAGTTCAGATTTTATAAAAATCAGCGAAGCTAAGCATCATGATCCCTTCTCCATATTAGGTCGCCATAGTCACAATAACCAAGAGCAAATTACGGTATATTTGCCCTATGCTGAATCTGTTTGTTTCAGTCATAACAATGCTGTGTTAAATCGAGTACCTAACAGTGACTTTTTTACCTACCTCATTAAAGCCAATGACGTAATCCCTGAACACTATTCATTGTCTTGGCTGGATAAAGACGGTAACACTCACAAAAATCATGATCCCTACAGTTTCGGGACACAACTGCCTGAATTTGATCAACACTTGTTCGGTGAAGGTAAACACTGGCATATTTATCAAAAGCTAGGCGGACACTTACAGACAGTTGACGGCGTTGACGGGGTGTTTTTTGCTGTTTGGGCACCTAATGCAGGGCGCGTCAGTGTGGTCGGTGACTTTAATCGCTGGGATGGGCGTTGTCATCCTATGCGTAGCCTTGGTGGTAGCGGGCTTTGGGAGCTATTCATTCCTGATTTACAAGTAGGGTGTTTGTATAAGTTTGAAATATTAAACCGTGATAGCCATCAATTGTTGGTAAAAACTGATCCTTACGGACAGCAATTTGAATTTCGTCCTAATACCTCATCCGTTGTAACTAACGAGAATAGCTATGTGTGGCAAGATCAACAATGGATGAGCGATCGTATCCAGCATAATTGGCAACATGAGCCGATGTCCATCTACGAAGTTCATATAGGCTCATGGAAACGCGACCATCTAGGTAATTTCATCAATTATCGCGAGCTTGCCGTGCAGTTGGTTGACTACGTTAAGCACATGGGCTTTACCCATATTGAATTACTGCCCGTTACTGAACATCCTTTGGATGCTTCTTGGGGTTATCAAACCACAGGTTATTTCGCGCCTACTAGCCGTCATGGCACACCCGATGATTTTCGTTTCTTTATTGATACCTGTCATCAAAATAACATCGGCGTTATCCTTGATTGGGTACCTGCACATTTTCCTAAAGATTCGTTTGCCTTGGCTCGCTTTGATGGTAGCGCGTTGTATGAACATGAAGACCCGCGTAAAGGTGAACACCGTGATTGGGGAACCCTGATTTACAACTATGGGCGTAATGAAGTTAAAAACTTTCTATTGGCAAGTGCTATTTTTTGGCTAGAAGAGTTTCACCTTGATGGTTTACGCGTCGATGCCGTTGCGTCTATGTTATATCTGGATTATTCGCGTGAGGAAGGTGACTGGATTCCTAATATGTACGGCGGCAATGAAAATTTAGAAGCTATTCATTTCTTAAGAGAAATGAATGAGGTGACTCATGCTCAACACCCTGGTACGGTGGTGATGGCAGAAGAATCTACCTCATGGCCACAAGTCACACGTCCAACATGGACAGGTGGCTTAGGGTTTTCGATGAAGTGGAATATGGGTTGGATGCACGA
>DFWO01000027.1 GCA_002380945.1 Methylococcaceae bacterium UBA4132
AACAAAATGGTGAATTTCATGAAAGCTTCAAAATTACAACAAGGTTTTACCTTGATTGAATTAATGATCGTTGTTGCGATCATCGGTATCTTGGCATCAATCGCGATCCCAGCTTACCAAGACTATATCGTTAGAGCAAAAGTTACAGAAGGTTTGGCGTTAGCGGCAAGTGCGAAAACATCTATTAGTGAAAATGCGGCGAATGGATCACCGTTCACCTCTGGTTGGAATGCGCCAACACAAACTGATAATGTTAGCAGCGTTGGTGTTGATAATAGTACTGGTATAATTACCATTACATACACAGCTAAAGTTGCTCCAAGTGGATCCAACACATTATTATTAGTTCCTAGGGATGGTACTTCTGCGCTTCCAGCTGGTACACCACCTGTATCTGGGTCTGTTAGCTGGCACTGTATCTCTGCTACTGCACCTACATCAGCTCCTTCTGGCTTAGGCACATCAGGTACACTTCCAGCCAAATACGCTCCTGCTAACTGCCGCGCTTAAGTAGTTAATAGTTATAAATAAAACCCTCGTGAGGATGTTCTGACGAGGGTTTTTTTGTGCCTGTAAACCTTACATTTGTTAACGATATCATTAATAATTTTTCTTTTAGTAGTCGTTTCTTTAGTAATCTGCTGTCTAATGAAAAATCGTTTTTATGCGTTTCTAACACATTTATTGTTGTCGGGTTTAGCGTGGTGGTAACCCAAATTTAAAGCTGTCATTGTGCTATTATAAACAGTTGTATTAAGCTATGGTATGTCCACTGTATTTGCAGGTCACTCACTCCGCCTTTATCGTTTTCAATCAAGATTGTTTTGATATTACAAGGTTGATAGAAATTGGTTAGAAGAACACCAAAAAAGCAGAGCTTGCAATCAATCGGCAATGATTATTTGGTTTCTTCCGCGCTGAATCGCAGTGTACCTACTGATCGTAAACACACCGAAAAAATTTTATTTTCTGCCTTTTGGGTTTTGCCTTGCTTTGCCCGTGGTGGTTGTTTCTTACCGAAGTTGCCACGGTGCGCATTCAAGAAATTTTTGTGCTGTATCGTAGTTATCTGTGGATGGCGGGGTTTTTTGCTGCTTTGCCGTTCGTTTGTCAAAAATTGACTGCCAAACAAGCGGTGATTAGTTTGACCTGCGTAGCTTTGTTGATGATGCCGTTAACGTGGTTTAGATTAACTACTTTTTCACACCCATTGTTATTGTGGGATGATGCTGCCCGTCGTATTGATGATGATAAGAGTTGCCCCTCAATGGATAGAATTCTTAATAATCGAGGCATTGCGTTAAACAAATTAGAACGCTATCCCGAAGCGATAGATGATTTTACTCGTTCTCTTCAAGTAGTTAACTGGCATGGAAAGTCAATGGTATCAGAACTTGCCAACAACTATTACAATCGCGGTTATGCTTATTTAAAAAACAAGCAATTTCAATTGGCTCTTAACGATTTCAATGTCATTGTAATCAGTACGATACCAAAATCATGGTCAGCCTTTTATTTTTATAAGGCGCAAGCGTTTGAAGGTCTGCACGAACTCGCTTTTGCCAGACAGCTATATGAACAAGCTTGCTTAAATGGCGTAACTGAAGGCTGCGAAAAGCAAAAAGAACTAGAGGCTACGGTGAAATAATGAGAGTTTGCAATGAATTATAATCGTCCTGTTGTACTGGCATTTTCAGGTCATGATCCCAGCGGTGGTGCAGGTGTACAAGCGGATATTGAAACCTTGGTTAGCCATCAGTGTCATGCTACCAGCGTCATTACTGCATTAACCGAGCAAGACACCCATAACGTAAAAAAGCTGATTCCACAACATCCTGACGATATTATTGCTCAGGCACAAACGCTATTAAATGACATTGCAGTGGATGTATTTAAAATTGGCTTAATCGGTCATTACGAAACTGCTATTGCCATTCATTCGGTGTTAAGACAATATCCACATATTCCTGTGGTATTAGACCCCGTGTTAGCGGCGGGTGGTGGGACGGATTTATCGAGTCAACAATTACTGGCGACGCTAGTCGATTTATTACTGCCTTGTACAACGGTATTAACACCTAACAGCGAAGAAGCGCGGAAATTAACAGGACTGACGGACTTGCATGAGTGTGGCTTAAAATTATTAGAGCTAGGTTGTGACTATGTGTTAATTACAGGGACGCATGAATCAACACCGAGTGTCAGTAATCAACTGTTTCATGATGGACGCTGCTGGGAAACCTATACTTGGGATAGATTGCCTGATAGTTATCATGGTTCTGGCTGTACACTGGCTGCCAGTATTGCTGCGTTGATGGCGCATGGACTCAAGCCCTTACCAGCAGTGATGGAAGCACAAGAATATACTTGGAACGCATTACACGCCGCTTATGTGTCAGGCAAAGGTCAACATAACCCCAATCGTTTTTTTTGGATGGAACAATCGACATGAAATTTCCTACGCACGGACTTTACGCCATTACGCAAACTGAGCATAAATCCATTCAACGTATTATTGCTGAAGTAGAAAAAGTCATTATAGGCGGTGCAGTTGTGGTGCAGTATCGAGACAAACATCCCAAAGACGCGCCATTATTGGCTAGAGAATTAGTCAAAGTTTGTCATCAATACCAAGTCCCCCTAATTATTAATGATGACGTGGAATTAGCCATAAAAGTGGCAGCTGATGGCGTGCATCTTGGCAAAGATGATGCTTCTATTGCGGAAGCCAGACAACGCTTAGGCAACAATGCCATTATTGGTGTATCTTGTTATAACAGTGTTGAAAAAGCCCTCGCAGCACAACAGCAAGGCGCGGATTATGTCGCGTTTGGGCGATTTTTCCCTTCATCATCAAAACCATTAGCCGCGCCTGCTGAGCTAAATACATTGCGCGAAGCCAAGAAAGTTCTGAACACGCCCATTGTTGCGATTGGCGGAATTTTGCCAGAAAATGGTGGGCAGTTACTTAATGCAGGAGCTGATTTATTAGCAGTGATTGGTGGATTGTTCACCACGCAACCTGAACAGTCAGCGCGTGCTTATCAAATATTATTTGAATAAACAGTACAGCTATGACTAATCCTCGCAGAGAGTTTCTCAGAAAAACCGCTGTACTCACCACGTCAGTATTAACCATCAGCCAGTCTGCCCATGCGCAATGGCTGTCGGACAATTTCTCGCCAAACATACTAAACGATATAGCAAAATCAGATATTATCGACACCGATAAAATTGAAATTAAATTACCTAAAATTGCAGGTAATGGCACGGCTGTTCCCATTACAGTAACCAGCAGTTTGGATAATATTCAAGCTATTTCTATTTTAGTAGAGAAAAATCCTATCCCTTTAGTGGCGACTTTTAGATTATCCTCTCAGTTAGAGGCGTTTGTTTCAGCGCGATTAATCATGACAGAAACCTCAGATGTGATAGTGTTAGCAGAGACTCGCGATGGACTTTATCGCGCCAAAGAACAAGTAAAAGTCATTATTGGCGGTTGTGGAACTTAATATGTCGAGCATAAAAATTCGCACTAAACGCATGAATGATAAAACCCAAATTAGGTTGCTGATAGCTCACCCGATGGAACACGGTAAAACCCTAGATAAAATTACCCAACAGCCCATCCCCGCTCAATTTATTCGTGTGCTGACCGTTACTTGTAATCAAAAAGTGGTAGTGAGTTGTGAAATGGGCGACAGTGCTGCCAAAGACCCTTATTTGGCTTTTATACTAAAAGGAGGCAAGGCTGGCGATAAAATCACGGTTAATTGGTTGGATAATTTAGGGAATACCGATTCGGAAGAACACACTATTAAATAATTTCGTCCACGAAAAACACGAAAGGCACGAAAGGCACGAAAAAAGGAATGTGCATTGGTAGTCCCAAATAGTGAGTGATTTTTTATATTTATCGTTCGCACTGAGTTTGTCAAAGTGTGGATGTGGTTCGACTGTTTGAGAAGGTCAGTGCGAACGGTTTTTTAATCACAAATACTGCATTTGCTATACCAAAGCCTTTTCGTGTTTTTTCGTGCCTTTTGTGGACATCAAATCAGTTTTTAATACCGATGCCTTTGTGTAATAAGTACAAACTAAACGCCGTCAAAGTAACGATAAAGCCCACCGTTATAATAAAAGTCAGTTGAATATCAATATCACTGACCCCAATCAAACCATATCTAAAGGCGTTGACCATATACAAAATGGGATTACCCATCGAAATAGTCTGCCAAATACTCGGTAGCATATCGACCGAATAAAACACCCCGCCTAGATAACTTAACGGTGTCAGAACAAAGTTAGGAATAATAGAAATATCATCAAAACTTTCAGCCAATATGGCATTAATAAATCCCGCTAACGCAAATAATGTCGCTGTTAAAACCGCCGTCACTAGGGCAATGGTGATGTTATGTACCGCAAAATCAGCAAATAATAACGAGATTAATGCTACCACCATGCCCACTAATAAGCCGCGAATAATACCACCGCTGACATAACCGCTTAAAATAACCCAGTTAGGCACAGGTGCAACCAGTAATTCTTCAATATTACGTTGGAATTTGGTTGAATAAAAAGAGGAGACCACGTTGGCATAAGAGTGACTAATCACTGACATTAAAATAATACCTGGCACAATATAATCCATATAACTTGCGCCGTTAATCGTACCGATACGATCGCCAATCAATTTACCGAATATTAAAAAATACAAGGTAGTTGTTATAGCAGGCGGCAACAAGGTTTGCGGCCAAATACGAATAAAGCGATATATTTCTTTTTTAACGATAGTTTTAAAAGCAATGCCAACGTTCATTTTGAAGTCACCAAGTCCATAAATAACTGCTCTAAGCGGTTGGTTTTGTTTTTCAAACTCATCACTTGAATAGCCTGAGCAGTTAATTGACTGAATAAATAATTCAGCCCTATTTCTTTAGGAATGGCGACATTCAGCACCTTGTCAGAGACTAATTCAATATGACAGCCATCAATAGTGGGCGCGGTAGTCAGGGGCTGAGCTAAATCCAGAACAAAATGGTCGATATGCAGTCGTGCCAATAAACTTGCCATATCGGAATGTTCGACAATGCGCCCTCCATCAATAATGGCAATATTACGGCATAAACTTTCGGCTTCTTCCAGATAGTGCGTGGTTAAAATAATCGTAGTGCCTTGTTGATTGACTTCCTGCATCATTTGCCACATTGAACGGCGAATTTCTATATCTACGCCTGCGGTGGGTTCATCGAGAATTAATAATTTAGGCGCGTGTACCATAGCGCGGGCAATCATCACACGGCGTTTCATACCCCCCGATAAACGTCTGGAAATGGTGTCGCGTTTGTCCCATAAATCCATTTGTTTAAGACAGTGTTCAGTGCGTTGTAGTGCAAGTTTACGCGGTGTGCCGTAATAGCCTGCTTGATTGAGAACGATGCTTTTCACGGTATCAAATTGATTAAAATTGATTTCTTGTGGCACAAGACCAATGCAGCTTTTAGCAAGATTACGTTCAGTTTTTAAATCATGTCCAAAAATACTGACCGAACCGCTAGTGGCAGTCACTAAAGAGCTAATAATACCAATCGCGGTGGATTTACCCGCCCCATTAGGACCTAGTAATGCAAAAAAATCGCCTGCTTCTACCTGCAAATCAATACCTTTTAATGCCTCAAAACCATTGCTATAGGTTTTGCGCAGATTACAAATAGAGAGTGCGTTCATAAAATTATCACTTAACGACAGCCTGTAAATAAGTTAAATTACCCGTTCATTGGTAGGTTAGTGCGAGGAATAAACCCTAACCTACAACGCTAAAACTTAGCGATTTTATCAGATATTAACTTGCTTCATAAATAAAACGGATGCTTCGTGCCGAATAAAATACCCGAAATTGTTGCTGCTGTTGACTTAGGTTCTAATAGTTTTCACATGATTGTTTGTAGTCTGAAAGAAGGTAAATTACAGACTATCGACCGTTTGAAAGAAACAGTTAGACTGGCTTCTGGATTAGATAAAGACAATATATTGGATAGCAATACGCAAGCTAGAGCGTTGGCGTGTTTGGAAAAGTTTGCGCAACGCGTTCGGCATTTTCCGTTAGGCAGTGTGCGAATTGTTGGCACTAATACATTACGAACCGCTAAAAATGCGCCTGTATTTCTTGCTAAGGCAGAACAGGTGTTAAATCATCCTATTCATATCATTTCAGGTATAGAAGAAGCCCGTTTAATTTATCTGGGTGTTGCTTATAGTTTGGGTAATTATGCGCAGTTACGTTTAGTGATGGACATCGGTGGCGGTAGTACTGAATATATTATTGGCACAGGTGATACACCTAAAGACAAAGAAAGTCTGCATATGGGCTGTGTAACGGTGAGTAATCGTTTTTTTAAAGACGGTCAACTCTCTAAAAGCGCGTTTGCGCAGGCAGTGTTATTTGCCCAACAACAACTAGAGCCGTTTCAGAAAAAATTTCACCGTAAGAATTGGGAACAAGCCATCGGAGCATCGGGTAGTTTGCGTTCTATTGCCAAGGTGTTACAAGCCAAAAATTGGAGCAATAATGGCATTACCAAAGCAGGACTAGAACTGCTGGTTGCCCGTATTCAGCAATGCAATCATATTAATGAGTTGCTAAGTTTGCCAGAACTTGATGCAGACCGTTTGCCTGTCTTTGCAGGTGGAGTAGCGATTGTTTACGCAACCTTTAAAAGCTTGGGCATTGAGCAAATGACAGTGGCCGATGGTGCGTTACGCGAAGGGTTGATACAGGATTTGTTGGGACGACTGGATAACCATGATGTGCGTGCCAGTACCGTACAATTTTTAGCCACTCGTTATCGGACTGATCAGGCTCATGCCGTGCGGATTAAACAGACTATTAACACGATGTTGACACAGTTAAGCAAAAAATGTACTTGGGCGACTAATGAAAACAGCGTGCAGTTTTTACAATGGGCAGCCGATTTGCATGAAATAGGCATCGACATCGCCCATAATCAATATCACAAACACAGTGCTTATTTAATTGAATACAGTGATTTAGCGGGTTTTTCCAGACAAGATCAAATTTTATTATCCACTATTGTTCGCTCGCATCGCCGCAAATTTTCTCCCGCCCTTTTCATCGACTTACCTGAGCCTTGGAATAAACAAGCGGTATCACTCACACTTATTTTACGATTGGCGATTTTGCTGCATCGTAATCGCGCTGAACAGAGTCTGCCTGACTTTAAAATAGCTATGAGCAAAGTAAAAATTAGCCTTAAATTTTCCGCAGGTTGGCTTAGCCAGTCACCACTTACTCATGCTGATTTAATGCAAGAAGCAGAGTATCTTAAAACGGCTGGTTACAAATTGGAATTTTGCTAAAGTCGCTTCATGAAAACGTTATTACGCATTTTTTTGTTATTGCTATGTGCTTTGATACTGCTTGGTATCATGTTACTTGTTTTCGGGGTTAGTGATACACCAGAACTTGAATTAGATTGGGCGTTGACGCGTGAGGATATTGTTCGTGCTAAAAAAATTCTGCACGAAGGTGCCAAAACTAAACCTGATGAAATTTCCACCATTGAATTAAGTCACGCTGATCTTAATCTTGCCGCTAATTATTTACTCAATCGCTACAGTAAAAGTGCGGTGCAAATAGCACTTAAAGAAAATAAACTGAAATTTGTCGTGACTACTACGTTGCCTGAAAATAGGCTGGGTAAATATTTAAATGTTACCTTTAGACTAGGTAATGAAGAAGGCAGTCAACTACCCAGTATCACTAAATTTAAGGCGGGAAAATTATTACTTCCTGCCAAAGTAGCAGGATTTATTATCAACACCGTTATTGAACACAGTCCGTTGAATAATTATTTCATCTTGGCAACCCGTCCGATACAAAGCGTTAAAATCGAACCTGAAAAGATAATCATTAGTTATGTTTCCAATGTGGAAACATTAATAACAGCACGCAACGTATTAACCCGTACCGATGACACAGCGGCACTCAGCGTTTACCAGCAAAAAATCGCTGACATTATTGCCCATCATGATCCTGCATGGCGGTTATCATTAGCCGAGTTATTAAAACCATTATTTGAAATGGCTTATCGTCGTTCTTCTCGTGATAATGCAATTGAGGAGAACAGGCTGGTCATTATGTCGGTAAATAATTATGTCAACAAAAAAGATTTATCCCCGACAAAACCTACCGCGACTAAAAGCAAGCAATATGAGGCGTTTTTATATAAACGTATTGATTTAGCGCAACATTTTATCGGCTCTGCGGCATTGACCGCCTCAGTGGATAATCAAGTTGCTAAAGTGGTTGGCGAAGAAAAAGAATTGAGCGATGCGCAAGGTGGTAGTGGCTTTAGTTTTATTGATTTAGCCGCTGATAAAGCAGGGACACGTTTTGGTGAAATCGCAACAGCAAGTCCTGAAAGTGCGCGTAAGTTACAGCTTGCTATGGCACAGATAAAAGATTACACAGACTTTATGCCTGATCCTAGAGATTTGCCTGAAAAAATGAATGAAGCAGATTTTAAACGTCGCTATGGGTCAATCAATAGTGAGGCTTATCAGGAATTGTCGAAGAAAATTGATGCACGCATTGCAGCAACACCGATTTACAAGGCGGTAGAGACGCGATAAATCGCGTCTCTACCGTAAAATTAATTAACAGTTTTGTCTAAAGTAGGGGGCAAAGTAGGCATAGTTTGTTTAGGAAACTGACCTGTTAAGCCTTCTAAGAAAGCCACAATATCGGCAATCTCTTCTTTTGATAAATCTTTATCCAACTGTACTTTAGCCATCACTTTAACCGCTTCATCTAAGGTTTGAACTGAACCATTGTGAAAATAAGGTGCAGTTAAAGCGATATTGCGTAGCGTTGGAACTTTAAACAAATGTTCATCTGCTTCATTTTTAGTTACTTCAGCCAAACCTTTGTCTTTTTTGAAATGATATTGAGCGGCAAAATAAGGATTATCATGGACAGGGAAACGTTGGAATGAACCAGCACCATTGAAAGCCGCGCCACTATGACAAGTTGTACAACCTAAGTCAGCCACTTTATTCATACCACGCACTTGCTGTTCAGAAAGAGCTTCTTTATCGCCTGATACATATTTGTCATAAGGGCTGTTAGGCGTAATTAATGTTCTTTCGTAAGCGGCGATGGCTTTGGTTGCGTTATCTTTAGACACTGAATCGTCACCAAATGCTTTGGCAAACGCTTCGTTATAACCTTTAATGGTTTTTAATCTGGCAACGACCGCATCCCAATCTTTCATGCCCATTTCAATTGGATTAGTGACAGGCCCTGCGGCTTGTGCTTCTAAGCTGGGTGCGCGTCCATCCCAAAACTGTACGGCATTGAACGCCGCATTCCATACTGTTGGTGCGCTACGTCCACCTGTTTGACCATTAACCCCCATCGAGTTAGGTCTATTATCTTCACCACCTAGCATGGTGTTATGGCAAGAAGCACAAGACACCGTGCCTGTAGATGAAAGCCGAGGATCGTGATAAAGCATTTTGCCCAACTCAACTTTTTCATCGGTCGTTGGGTTGTCAGCGGGAGCTGGCGCGGTTGTTGGCAATACATCCCAAGCCGAAGCCATCGAAATAGAACCTGCTAAGGTTAGTGCTGTCACCAGCAAACGAATTTTAAACATACCATTCTCCAAATATTATTAGTTATAACGGCAACTTTTTTATGCTAAAGGATATAAGTCAAGTCGCTCAGAAACCAAATACCCTGCGTGAATCATAAAATATAACACCTGTAGGGCATAATCAACAAAAGAGTTAGTTAAAGGGCTGTAGTGGTCTAATGAAAACGCCACCCTCCCCGATGGTTGATATAATCAACAAAGAG
>DFWO01000092.1:0-2113 GCA_002380945.1 Methylococcaceae bacterium UBA4132
TGGTCGGCTTTTATAATTGCCAACGCTTACATTCAACATCGGGCTATCTGTCTCCCAATGTCTACGAATAAAAAATTTCAGTAAAACAACTTACTGTGGTGTCTGAAAAAACTTGATCATAACACTTTGACTAAAACTAATAAGTGCAGCCGAGTTTTTCACTATGTTTCAGAACATTAAGAATTCATTTCTTCTTTTAATAATTGCAATAAATATTGACCATAGCCATTTTTAGCTAACGGATGGGCTAATTTTTCTAATTGTTCAGCGTTAATAAAACCATTGCGATAGGCGATTTCTTCTGGGCAAGCGATTTTTAAACCTTGGCGATGTTCGATAGTTTCTATAAAGTTTGAGGCTTCAATCATACTTTCATGCGTACCCGTATCCAACCACGCATAACCGCGTCCCATGATTTCTACTGACAGTTTATTACGTTCCAGATAAATACGATTGACATCGGTGATTTCCAATTCGCCGCGTGGTGAAGGTTTCAGATTAGCAACAATATCAATCACTTCATTATCGTAAAAATATAAACCTGTGACTGCATAGTTAGATTTAGGCTGAGTCGGTTTTTCTTCTAAGGTTTGTGCGCGACCTTGTTTGTCAAAACTGACCACACCGTAGCGTTCTGGGTCTGCGACATGATAGGCAAATACTGTTGCACCATCGGTTCTTGCTATGGCGTTCGACAATTGTGCGGGTAAATCTTGACCATAAAATATATTGTCGCCTAACACTAAAGCGGAAGGGTCATTACCAATAAAATCTTTGCCAATAATAAACGCCTGCGCTAGACCATCGGGACTAGGCTGTACGGCGTATTGTAGGTTAAGCCCCCAATCACTACCATCACCTAATAATTGCTCAAAACGTGGCAAATCTTGTGGGGTGGAGATAATTAAAATGTCACGAATACCTGCTAGCATCAGCGTACTGAGCGGGTAATAAATCATGGGTTTGTCGTAAATAGGTAGTAGTTGTTTAGACACTACTTTGGTGACAGGATAAAGACGAGTGCCAGAACCGCCAGCGAGGATGATACCTTTTCTATTTGTCATAATTATTTTCCTAAAATTTCGGTGAGCATTCGTGCTACACCCGTTTGCCAATGGGGCAAATTCAATTCAAAGTTAGCACACAGTTTGCTAGTATTCAATCGTGAATTCAGTGGTCGCATAGCGGGTGTTGGAAATGCACTGGTTGGAACGGGTTCTATGGCAATATCGGCTACTTTAATATCTACACCAGCGTGGCGTGCAAAATCAATGACAAAACGGGCGTACTCGTACCAAGTAGTTGCGCCGCTTGCCACCAGATGATAAAGCCCTGCTAATTCGGGGCGTTGCTGTACCGTGCGAATCGCATGAGCTGTGACATCCGCTAATAAATCCGCACCTGTGGGTGCGCCAATTTGATCGTTGATAACTGTTAAACGATCACGCTCAGCGGCTAAACGTAGCATGGTTTTAGCGAAGTTTGCGCCGCGTGCCGCATACACCCAACTGGTACGAAAAATGAGGTATTGACAGCCAGAGTCGATAATTGCTTGTTCGCCTTCTTGCTTAGTTGTTCCATAGACACTCAGTGGTGCGGTGGCATCCGTTTCTAGCCACGGCGTATCGCCACTGCCATCAAACACATAGTCAGTAGAATAATGTATCAGCCACGCGTTACATTGTTTCGCTTCTGTTGCTAAGACACGAGGAGCTAGGGCATTAATGGTTCGCGCCCTTTCTGGTTCAGTTTCTGCTTTATCTACGGCAGTATGTGCTGCGGCATTGACGATAACATCGGGTGCGATAGCACGAATAGTGGCGGCGATGCCGTCAAGATTATTAAAATCACCGCAATAATCTTTGCTATTAGTCTCTAGTGCAATCAATTCACCTAACGGTGCGAGGCTACGCTGTAATTCCCAGCCAACTTGTCCACTTTTACCGAATAATAAAATTTTCATACTTTAATAGCCCTCAATAACAATCGCCGATACCTTTAATCCCAGAGACGGTGCGGTGTTGATGTAATGTTTTTTGTATATTTTAAACATTTCACCGTTATATGGCTGATTTATATTTACGCATAATACAGTCCACGAAAAACACGAAAA
>DFWO01000092.1:2381-3788 GCA_002380945.1 Methylococcaceae bacterium UBA4132
CGAAAAACACGAAAAACACGAAAAGAATGATGGATGAATTACATATTGAGTCCTTGTGAATTGATGTTAGTCACTTTTTCGTGCTTTTTGTGGACAAATTTTTTAGCGTGTGAGCGTGATGCAAGGCACATTACATCACGACAACGACAGAGACATTTTTTTATTCAGCGTCAGTTTGTTGCCGTAACTTAATTCGGGCGCGGATGAGTGAAAAGGTAACGACTATTATTAACACGGCTAGGGACAGTTCGAGCATTAAAAAAGCGGCAATTTTGAAATAAGCGAATAGAGGATGAGCAAAACGAACTAACCAGCCAGCGGCTTCGTCTGCTAACGCGGAAATGTAGGTTAAGCCGCTAATCCAGATTTTCAGGGGCATGGAAAAATCGGTCATCAGCATTAAATGCGTGAGTGTCACAATTAACATACCCATTGAGAATAGGTGAAAATGTGAGACTTCTAACATACCTTGATAACTACGCGGCGCGGTGAATTGTTCTTCTGAACCAAGGTAATAAGCAATCACAGAGCTGGGGGTTAAGTCCATGTGATGAAAATACATCATGCCATTACTGACCCATAACAGGGCAACATAGCCTAGGAACATCAGTATTAAGGCGTTTAACAACGATTTACGCTGTTGTTCACCAGTGACAAAATAACGCATATTAGGTTTACTCTGGTTTCTTGACTAACACTTGATAAAACGCCATCACCTTACGAATACTTTCGAGATTGGCGCGGGTGCTGAGGGTTGCACCTGAAATACCATCAACCCCTTTGTTAAAATCCATATCGGCTAACGGAAGTTTATAAAGTTTTTCAAACCAGCGTTCAGGTGGCATATATTCTGGCGGTTCATGAAAAGCGAGGGTATAGACGCTGCGTAATTCACCTTCGGGCGTTAGTACTATCATCAGGGTTTCGGGAGCGGTTCTGACGGTTCTGGTTTCAATCGCGGCATAACCCAATATTTTGTCTTGGTTTTTGCCAACATAGAAAGTGAATAAACCAGATTCTAGTTTAATTTTGGCAAGTGTTTGTATTTGTGCTGTTTGCGCGTCATCGGGAAATAACGCTAATTGTTCTATGGGCGTGCCTTTACCAAAGGCGAGTTCCATTGCTTCGTTTTTACTGTAAAAAACGGTGGCGAAACTGGGGGCTGCGGCAGTAAGTAGCCCTAACAGTAGCAGGGTGTTAATTATTTTCATGGCATCTCTTCGTTGAATTTATCCGTCAAAAACTAAACCGCCAATCGCTAAGGTAGCTGATTGGCGGATTGAATGTATCATACTATACGGACAAATAAATTTTGTAACACTAGAAAATAAAACCGAAACCTAGATTGAAGTCGTCTGGTACTGTGCCTTGTTTGGCTGTTCTGTTACGGTAATCTGCTTTAATCAC